>NZ_JALBGZ010000296.1:0-7303 GCF_023006515.1 Bradyrhizobium sp. PRIMUS42 | reverse complement strand
AGCCGCCGTTCGAGCTCGCCGAGCCGCGGCGGAATGTCGAGCGGCGTCGCGCCGGAAAACTGCTCGCCTTCATCGGCGAAGGCGAGCTCGTCCTCGTCGATGTCGCCGAGCGCCACGATACGCGGCAGCACCACCGCGTCGGCCTTCATCTCGTCGAGGAAGATCTCGCGGACAACGCGCATCGCGCGGCGGGTCGGCAGGTACAGCGTGACGTCCGCCAGCCGCGCCGGTTCCTTGCGCGCCTCGAATCCCTCGACCAGCCGTCCGTCGAGCAGGCTCGTGACGACCGTGCGCAGGAACGGAACTGAGATGGGAACGCTGAAAACGCGCATGAGCTGCCTGATTCGGGAATCACGGCAATATAGGGAGCCGGGCGCGAATGGTCATGGGCCGGGGCGGGATCTTCCCCGCTGTTTGTCGCTTCGTAGCCCGGATGGAGCGCAGCGCAATCCGGGATTCGTGCCACAAGCGAAAGCGCCCCGGATTGCGCTGCGCTCCATCCGGGCTACGGCACCATCTTCGGGGCGTCGCTTACGCCACGCTCTCCAGGAACGCCTCTTCCGCGGCGTGCACCGCGTCGGGGGTGCCGACATGCATCCAGACGCCGTCGAGGCGCAGGCCGAACAGCCGCTCCTGCTCGTTGGCGCGGTCGAACATCTTTGTCAGCGAGAACTCACCGTTCGGGGCATCCTCGAAGATCGACGGCGACAGGATCGCCGCGCCGGCATAGACGAACGGAACGACCTCTTTTTCCTTGCGCTTGCGCAGGGCGCCATCGGGCAGCATGCCGTAATCGCCGCGGCCGCTATAGCCGATGCTGGTCGCGGTCGGCGCCATCAGGAGCAGAATGTCCATGCGCTCAGGGTCGAAGTTTTCAGCGAGCCGCATCAGGTTCGAGCGTACACCGTCGATCCACAGCGTATCGGAATTGACGTGGAAGAACGGCGCATCGCCGAGCAGCGGCAGCGCCTTGACCACGCCGCCGCCGGTGCCGAGCACCTGGTCGCGTTCGTCCGAGATGGTCACGCGCGGATGCTGGCGCGATGCGGTGTGATCGATGATCTGGTCCGGCAGGTAGTGCACGTTGACCACGGCCTCGGTCACGCCGGCCTGGCCGAGCTTGTCGAGCACGTGGTCGAGCAGGGGTTGACCGGCCACCGGTACCATCGGCTTCGGCATCTTGTCCGTCAGCGGACGCATGCGCAGGCCGAACCCTGCGGCGAGCACCATGGCTTTGGTCGGTTTGACGGACATCCTTCGCTTTCTCAGACCTTTCGCGTTCGCAGCAATCCTAACACGAGGTTCGATCAGCCGCACCGCATCTCAACCGCCTTAACCAGCCGCCGTGACGGTTGTACGACGGGTGTTGCCATCATGCCCCGACGGCTGTGGAACGCGCCTTTTTCTTCTTGTCGCCGAGCTTGAGGAAATTGACGCCGATCTGGTCGCCATTGACCCAAGCTAGCTCGCAGCGCCGGTAGGCCAAGCCGGTGGACGACAGCAGGAGAAAGAACTCTTTCAGATGCAGGCCCTCGACCGAGCCGTCGATGGTCAGCTTGGCGCCGGTTTCGGAGACATCCTCCATGGTGCAGTCGCGCCGCCAGGTGCCGTCGATCCCCATCATCTGGGCCGAAATCCCGCGCTCGAAAACAACCCTGCTGTTGCCGCGCTGGTCCGTCTTTACCGCCATGTGCCCGCTCCAGCCCCGCATTTATTCGGCTGCCTTGCCGCCAGAATACCGACGTCTTGGCTAACAGCCGGTAAATCGGGCCCAAATCAGGCCTGCGGCCGTGGGACGTTGGCGAGATACCAGTCGCGCAAGGCACTCAGCGCCGGATGTGCCAGCGAGCGCTGGAGATAGGTCCAGATCCGCGGCTGGTGACGGAGGTAATGCGGCTTGCCGTCGCGGCGGTTGAGGCGGGCGAAGGTGCCGAGCAGGCGCGTGTTCCGCTGCGCCGACATGATGGCGTAGAGCTCGGCGAAGCCGGCGGCGTCGAAGCCTGCATCGTTCGCGCGGCGTGCTTTGATGTAGCGCGACAGCAGGGTCAGCTCGACCGTCTCGGGCACGTCGATGCGGGCGTCCTGGAGCAGCGAGACAACGTCGTAGGATTGCGGTCCGAGCACCGTGTCCTGGAAATCGATCACGCCGACGCGTTCAATGCCGCTGCGATCCCCGAGCCAGATCAGATTGGGCGAGTGGTAGTCGCGGATGACCCACGTCCTCGGCGCCGCCAGCGGCTTCCTCAGCAGCTCGCGCCACATCGCGAAGAATTCCGTGCGCTTTTCGTCGCTCAGCGGCGCGTTGCGATCGGGCAGGTACCATTCCGGCATCAGGCCGATCTCGATCAAGAGCGCTTCAGCGTCGAAGACCGGGATGTCGTAGCTCTGGCCCGCCAGCGGCAGGGCTTCCGGCAGCGTCTTGGCGTGCAGCGTGGCCAGCACGTCGGTCGCAGCCTCGTAGCGCTCGGCAATCGGCCGCGCCGGCTCGCCCTCGATCACGCCTTCACTGCCGAAATCCTCGGTGATCAGGAAGCCATGGTCGAGATCGGAATGGTGGATTGCGGGCGCCGAGATGCCCTGGGCGCGCAGGCCTTCGTCGATGGCGACGAAGGGCTTTACATTCTCGGCGAGATGCACCGCGGCGCTGTAGGATTTTCCGTTGTACATCGCAGCACCATCAGGGCGCTGCGGGAAGTTCATGAGGATGACGATCTCGTCGTCGCGCAGCAGCCGCGCATAGGAGCGGGTCGAGGCATCGCCGGCCATGCGCTTGCGCGTCGCATCCATGTAGCCCGAGGCGTCGAGGAATTCGCGCAGCAACTTCAGCCGCGCGACTTGCGCGGCACCCTTGCCGTAGCCGGTGATGTCGGCGGCGCGTGCAGTCGAGCCCAACGCCGGCCGATGCGTCAACGCGATGTCGATGCGATCTTTGGGCATCGCCGACGGCGCGCGCTCCGGCCATTCGATCAGCACGAGAGTGGCATCCGGGAGCGGCGACAGCCCGATCTCCTCGAGCTCGCTCTCGTCCTCGACGCGGTAGAGATCGGCATGCATCACCGGAAACGGCGGCAGCTCGTAGCCCTGCACCAAAGTGAAGGTCGGGCTTGGCACCTCCAGCGCGTCGTCGCCGGCGAGGTAGCGGATCAGGCTGCGCGCCGCCGCGGTCTTGCCGGCACCGAGATCGCCGGTGAGGGTGATGACATCGCCGGGGCCGACCAGCAGCGCGAGGTCGGCCATCAATCGCGCGGTAGCCGTCTCGTTGTGAAGCGCGACGGAGAATGTGACGGGTTCAGTCATTCGGCGGCGTCGCGATGCGCCGCCTGGTCGGTCGGGAAGTCGCAGATCACGACCGTGCCCCGGCCGACGATCGAATCCACCCGCACCTTGCCGCCATGCAGCTCGACGAAGGATCGCACCAGCGACAGGCCGAGCCCGGCGCCGCGGTGACGCGAGCCCTGCGAGCGGCTTTCGAACCAGTTGAATACCTTGTCCTTCATGTCGGCAGGTATTCCAGGTCCCGAATCTGTCACGGTGAAGACCACGCTGCGCTCGGTGCGCCGCGCGCTGATGCCGACGGTGGAATCCTGTGGAGAAAACCCGACGGCGTTGGCGAGGAGGTTATAGAGCACCTGCACCACGCGCTTCTCGTCGCCGATGAAGCTGCCGATATCGGGCGCGATCTCGACCTTGAGGCGGATACGGTCGGTCGCGAGGCGGTCCTGGATGCCCTCGGCGGCAAGCTCGATGGTCTTGCTGACGTCGACCGGGCCGAGTTCCAGCTTCATCGCGCCGGCGTCGATCGTGGCGAGATCGAGGATGTTGTTGGTCAGCGCCAGCAGGGCGTTGGTCGATTTGGTGACGTAGTCGAGATATTCGGCCTGCTTCGGCGTCAGCGGCCCGGTCGAGGGATCGCTGAGGAAGTGCGCGAAACCGATGATGGTGGTGAGCGGCGAGCGCAGCTCGTAGGAGACGTGGTGGACGAAATCCACCTTCATCTGGTCCGCGGCCTCCAGCGCCTCGTTGCGTTCGCGCAGCGCACGCTCGACGTTCTCGGTGTCGGTGATGTCCTGGAACGTCAGCATGGTCGCGCCGTCATGCAGCGGCCGGATCATGCCGTCGAGCACGCTGCCGTCCTTGCGTTCCAGCTTCAGCGGAACGTCGGCGCGGCTCTCGATCGAGGTGACGGCCTCGCGGATCTGGCGCCAGACCGCGGGATCGTCGAACAGCTGGTGGCACCAGCCTTCGACGGTCTGGATATGCGGCTCGTCGCGCATGGCATCGCTCGACAGCTTCCACATCCGGACGAAGGCCGGGTTGAACAGTTGCGCCTTGCCGTTGCTGCCGAACACGGCCACGCCCTCGGCGAGGCTGTCCAGCGTCTCGCGCTGGACGCGGATCATGCCGTCGAAGCGGCGGGCGAGCTCGAGGCTCTCGGTGACGTCGTCGAACAGATAGGTGACGCCGCCTTCGGGGTTCGGCGTGGTGACAACCGAGAGCGCGCGGCCGTCGGGCAGATACCAGGTGTCCTTGGTGGTCTCGACCGCGCGATAGGCCTCGTGCAGTTTTGCTTTCCAGGCGCGGAAATCAGGCTGCTCCGGCAGCTTGCGCGCGGCGCGAAGCTGGTCGAGCACGCTGGAATCATCAGGATTGGCGTCGAGGAAGCTGCGGTCGAGGTCCCACAGCCGGCGATAGGAATCGTTGTAGAAGGCGAGCCGGCGCTGACCGTCGAACACGGCCACGCCGGAGGAGAGCTGGTCCAGCGTGCGGCGATGCGCCTCTGCCATCCGCACCAGCGCCGAGCTGAGTGCATCCGCCTCGCTGGCATCGATGGCGACGCCAACGCTGCCGCTGCCGACATTGACGGCGCGCACATCGTAGATTCGGCGCTCGCCGCTGATCACGATCGGCAGCCGCGCGTTGAAATTGGCCGCGTCCTTCAGTCCCCGCTCCATCGCGGTGCGGTCGGCGCTGTCGAGCAGCTCGAGCTTGCGCTCCTGCGCGTCGGTGACGTTGTTCGCCTCGGTGGCACGGACATAGGCCGGGTTGGCGTAGGTCAGTGCGCCGTTCTCGCCCTTGGCCCAGATTGGCCAGGGCGCGGCGGCGGCAAAGCCGCGCAGCATCTCGGTCTCGTCGGAGAGCGCATTGTAGCGCAGATTGGTCTCGGCCAGATCGCGGCGGAGCCCAGAGAGTTCGCGAATCCGGACAATGGCCTGGCCGCCGATAGCGCGGCCGATGGCCTCCAGCGTGTGGCCATGCGCGGTGGTCAGCGTCAGCTGGAACCCGTCGCCGCGGTCGCGCAGTGCATCGACCGCATGATCCATCTGCAGCGCGGGTTCCGGCGGCAGCCAGGTTCCGAATGCGAGCACGCGTTGCGGCGAGGAGTCGCGCGGCAGCACCATGGAGATGTCGCCGGAGATCTGCGCGCGATTGTCGCCGGCCGGCCAGGAGATCAGGATTTGCGGCTCGGCGAACAGCAGCGCGCCGAAACGGTCGGCCTGGAGCTGCAGTTCCCCGATTCGGGCGCGCAGCTGCGCCTCGTTCTTGGCCGTGCGCACGCGCGTGCGCATCAACAGGATCGCGGCCATCACCGAGAAGCCGAGCAGGGCCAGCGCGGTGGCGAGCACCGCGAGTTCCTGCCGGTTGAAATCCAGCATGATGGAGAGGGTGTCGATGATGTCGGCGGCCTCGGCCGGCGCAGCCGGCAGCAGCGCTGCAAGAGCGCCTCCCAACAAGCCGTTGCGCACGAGCGATGTGCACGACAGCAGCGTCCGACGCATCGACACGATCACGCCTGACATAGTTGCCCCAAGATCGCACGGATTTGCGCGCGGCGACCCCCGCCGCGCGCGAATCAAACGACAATACCCTCACCGCGACTCCGCCGGTAAGAGTCCAGATCGTGAACGTAAACGCGGCCCCCTAAAAATGCCGGGCGCGATGTTCCCGCTCACGTCGTTCTTCGGGGTGATTCGGCTGGGATCGCCGTGTGTTAGCGCGTAACGCGGATGCTCGCGCCGCGCGAAAGGTGCGCTCCCTCCCCCGCTTGCGGGGGAGGGTCGGGGAGAGGGTGTCTCCGCGACGAAGGCTCCCCCAGAGGTGAAAACCCTCACCCGCGCCTTCGGCGCGACCTCTCCCGCAGGCGGGAGAGGTGTACCCACGCACAGCTCGGCTAGCGGCCGGTCGAGCCGAAGCCGCCGGCGCCGCGATCGGTGGTCGACAAGGTGGTCACGGGAACCAGCGCGGCTTGCACCACGGGCGCGATCACCATTTGGGCGATTCGCTCGCCGCGCTTGATCACGAAGACGGTTTGGCTGTGATTGATCAGGATCACCTTGATCTCGCCGCGGTAGTCCGCGTCGATCGTGCCCGGCGAGTTCAGCACGGTGACGCCGTGCTTGGCGGCAAGACCCGAGCGCGGTCGCACCTGCGCCTCGTGCCCGGGCGGCAATGCGATCGCAAGCCCCGTCGGCACCAGCGCATATTGGCCGGGTGCCAGCGTGAGGGGTTCGTTGTCAGGAACGGCGGCCATCAGGTCGAGGCCGGCGGCCTCCGCCGTCTGATAGGCCGGCATTGGCAGGCCGTCCGCATGGGCGAGGCGTTGCAGTTCGACAGTGACCTTCGTGCTCAAGATGCCGGCTCCCGGGATTTGTCGCTCACGCTTTTTGCGACATGCGCGACCAGTTCGATGGCGACCTGTTCCTTGGTCATCACCGGCCAGGAATCAACTGCAATCTCGCCGTTCTTCTCGCCGTCCTTGCGGCTGATCAAATGCACGGTGTTGCGGTCGCCGCCCATCACGCCGGTCGCCGGCGAGACGTCGTTGGCGACGATCCAGTCGCAGCCCTTGCGCGCGAGTTTTGATTTGGCATTGTCGATGAGGTGCTCGGTCTCGGCGGCAAAGCCGATCACCAGCGGCGGGCGCTTGTCGGTCAGCTTCGAGATGGTGGCGAGGATGTCCGGGTTCTCGACCAGCTGTAGCGGCGGCATGCCGGCCGAGGTCTTCTTCAGCTTCTGCTCCCCTTCATTGGCGACGCGCCAGTCGGCGACGGCGGCGGCGAAGATCGCGATGTCGGCGGGGAGCGAGGCCTGCACCTGCTCCAGCATCTGCCGCGCCGATTCGACATGCTTCACCGTCACGCCCTGGGGATCGCTGAGCTCGACGGGGCCGCTCACCAGAATCACCTCGGCGCCGGCGGCCTGCGCGGCGGCGGCAATGGCAAAGCCCTGCTTGCCGGAGGAGCGGTTGGCGATGTAGCGCACCGGATCGATCGGCTCGTGCGTGGGGCCGGCGGTGATCAGCACG
>NZ_JALBGZ010000295.1:0-7308 GCF_023006515.1 Bradyrhizobium sp. PRIMUS42 | reverse complement strand
AGGCCCATTGCGGGGTCAAGCTGTCCGGCCACGACGTCTATCTCAACGTCGCCGGCGGCCTGCGCATCCACGAGCCGGCGGCCGACCTTGCCGCCGCGGCGGCGCTGGTTTCCTCTCTGGTTAACGCGCAGTTGCCCACGGATGCGGTCTATTTCGGCGAGATCTCGCTGTCCGGCGTGGTGCGCCCGGTGGCACAGACCCCGGCTCGGCTGAAGGAAGCCGCGAAACTCGGCTTTCAGCGCGCCGTGCTGCCCGAATCGGCCCGGGGCGAGGCTGGCGGCGATGCCGGATTGACGCTGAATGCGGTCAACAGCCTGACGACATTGGTGGCCGAGATCGCCGCCCGCGGCTCCCGCCGGGGCGAATCGAACGCGCCGGCAGAGAAAAATGCCACACCGGCAAGATTCCGCCGCGGAGAGGGTTAGGTGGAGGTGACGCCGGAGGCCCCCGCCGCTATACAGCCGTCACAAAAGCAACATGGGATTGCGTGGTTGCGGCCTTGCCGGGAACGCCGTCTGCCCCTCTTTTAGGGCAGCGGCCAAACACCGATTCGGCTAGAGCACCTTTGAAGTACGAGCGGACCAGACCAGCCGATGCCAGTTACCATCCTCGACCTGATCCTGCTCGGTGTGATGCTGATTTCGGGCCTGCTTGCCTTGGTCCGCGGCTTCATGCGCGAAATCCTGTCGATCGCAGCCTGGGGCGCCGCGGCGATCGTGACGCTGTACTCCTTCTCGAAGCTGCTGCCGACCGCAAAGACCTACTTCAATAACGACACCGTCGCGACAGTGGTCGTGATCGCCGGCGTATTTGTCGGCACCCTGGTCGTGGTCTCCGTGATCACGGTCCGGATCTCCGACATGATCCTGGATTCGCGCATCGGCGCGCTGGATCGAACCCTGGGTTTCCTGTTTGGCCTCGCTCGCGGCCTTTTGATCGTCGTGGTAGCCTACCAGTTCTTCATCTGGCTGGTTCCCGACAAGCAGCAGCCGGATTGGGTCCGCGGCGCAAAGTCCCGAACGGTGCTTGATTCGACGGGAGATTGGCTGAAGTCGCTCTTGCCGGATGACCCCGAGAACACCATCTTGAAGAGATTCAAGAAAAACAAACCAGATGATGATCAAGCTGATTCCGAGCAGCAGCCTTCGGGCAGCGGCGACGGATACAGTAAACCTGCTCGTGACAGTTTGAAGAAACTGATCGAGAAACCTGCGGCGCGTTGATTGCCCCTAAAAGAGAGGCGTGGACGAGATGCGACACCCTGACCAGGACGCCCAACTTGATCTCGATCCAAACGCCGGTCCAGGCCCGGCCGCGCTAGAGGTTCAGGACGATCTGGAGGGGGATACGCTGCGCGAGGAATGCGGCGTCTTCGGCATCTACGGTCACCCCGACGCCGCCGCCATCACCGCGCTCGGCCTGCACGCCCTTCAACACCGCGGCCAGGAAGCCGCCGGCATCGTCTCCTACGACGGCAGCCGTTTTCACTCAGAACGCCGGCTCGGCCTCGTCGGCGACACCTTCTCCCGCCGCGAGGTGATCGACCGCCTGCCCGGCAACATGGCCGTCGGCCATGTCCGCTACTCCACCACCGGCGCCACCATCCTGCGCAACGTCCAGCCGCTGTTCGCCGAGCTCAATGCCGGCGGCCTTGCGGTCGCCCATAACGGCAACCTCACCAACGGCCTGACGCTGCGCCGCGAGCTCGTGAAGAACGGCGCGATGATGCAGTCGACCACCGACACCGAGGTGATCCTGCATCTGGTCGCGCGCTCCAGGCGCAGCCGCTTCATCGAGCGCTATATCGACGCGCTGCGCGAGATCGAGGGCGCCTATGCGCTGGTGTCGCTGACCAACAAGAAGCTGGTCGGCGCGCGCGATCCGCGCGGCATCCGCCCCCTGGTGCTCGGCGAGCTCGACGGCTGCCCGATCCTGACGTCGGAGACCTGCGCACTCGACATCATCGGCGCGCGCTTCATCCGCGACATCGAGCCGGGTGAAGTCATCGTGTTCGACGAGAACGGCCAGGACATCCACAAGCCGTTCCCGCCGATGGCGCCGCGTCCCTGCATCTTCGAATACATCTATTTCGCCCGTCCGGATTCCGTCGTGCACGGCCGCTCGGTCTACGAGGTCCGCAAGGCCTTCGGTGCGCAGCTCGCGCGCGAGAGCCACGTGCCGATCGACGTCGTCGTGCCGGTGCCGGATTCCGGCGTGCCCGCCGCGGTCGGCTACAGCCAGCATTCCGGCGTGCCGTTCGAGCTCGGCATCATCCGCAACCACTATGTCGGCCGCACCTTCATCCAGCCGACCCAGGCGATCCGCGAGTCCGGCGTGCGCATGAAGCATTCGGCCAACCGCGCCGCGATCGAAGGCAAGCGCATCATCCTGATCGACGACTCGCTGGTGCGCGGCACCACCTCGAAGAAGATCGTGCGCATGATGCGCGATGCCGGCGCCAAGGAAGTGCACTTCCGCCTCGCCTCGCCGCCGATCCTCTATCCCGACTATTACGGCATCGACCTGCCCGACCGCGGCGGCCTCCTGGCCGCGACGCATTCGCTGGAGGAGATGCGCGAGATCATCGGCGCCGACTCGCTCGCCTTCCTGTCGATCGACGGCATGTACCGCGCCATGGGCGAGCCCGGCCGCGACCCCGCCAATCCGAAATTCGCGGATCATTGTTTTACCGGGGCGTATCCGACCCACCTCACCGACCAGACCCAGACCGAGCAGCAGCCGCGGCAATTGTCGCTGCTGGCCGAGGCGAGCTGACGGCGCAGCCGTCATCCCGGGGCGGTGCGTAAGCACCGAACCCGGGATCTCGAGATTCCGGGTCTGGTGCTTCGCACCATCCCGGAATGACAAGTGCCGCGGGGGCTTGTCCCGGCCATCCACGCCTGTAAAACTCCGCCATGACAAAACCCCTCGCTGACCGCATCGCTCTCGTCACCGGCGCCTCGCGCGGCATCGGCTATGCCACCGCACTCGCTTTGGCGAAGGCCGGGGCGCATATCGTGGCGGTGGCGCGCACGCAGGGAGGGCTGGAAGAGCTCGACGACGAGATCCGCAAACTTGGCGGCAGCGCCACTCTGGTGCCGCTCAATCTTACCGATTCCGACGGCATCGCGCGTCTCGGCGCCGGCCTGCACGAGCGCTACGGCAAGCTCGACATCCTCGTCGGCAATGCCGGCGTGCTCGGCCCCTCCTCGCCGATCGGTCATATCGAGCTGAAGAGCTTCAACGACGTGATGGCGATCAACGTCTCCGCGAACTTCCAGCTGATCCGCTGCATGGAGCCGCTGCTGAAGCAGTCCGACGCCGGCCGCGCCGTATTCATCACCTCGGGCGCCGCCAACAAGGCCACCGCCTATGTCAGCCCCTACGCGGCGTCCAAGGCCGCGCTGGAGACGCTCGCGCGTGCCTGGGCGCAGGAAACCGCGAACACCAAGCTGCGCGTCAACCTGTTCAATCCGGGGCCGGTCCGCACCCGCATGCGCGCCACGCTGATGCCGGGCGAAGACCCGGCGACGCTCGATACGCCCGAGCAGGTCGCCGAATTGATCGTGCCGATGTGCGCGCCCGATTGGACCGAGACCGGCAAGTTCTACGATTACAAGACGCGCAGCCTCATGAGCTTCCGGTCGCCGGCCTGATTGACTCGCCTGCCTCCCCGCGATTGACTGCCCGCGCTTAAGCGGCAGCAAGCCGTAAACCAAAAAGGGAGGCCGCCATGGCGCCATGGCATGTTCGCGCAGATCTTGTGCGTGCGCTCGCAAATATCTCTCGCGCCTTTTCCATCCTGATCGCGGCCATCGCGTTTGTGCTTCCTGGCACGGCGAGCGCGGGCGACGTGCCGACTTTCGCGGTCGATGCCGCCTGGCCAAAGCCGCTGCCGAACAACTGGATCCTCGGCCAGGTCGGCGGCATCACCGTCGACTGGCAGGGCCATATCTGGGTGATCCATCGCCCGCGCTCGCTCACCGACGACGAGAAAGGCGCAAGCCTCACCCCGCCGCGCTCGAAATGCTGCGTGTCGGCGCCGCCCGTGCTCGAATTCGATAGCGACGGCAATCTGCTGCGGTCCTGGGGCGGTCCAGGCCAGGGTTACGAATGGGTCGGCCGCGAGCATGGCATCGAGGTCGACGAGCGCGGCTTCGTCTGGGTCGGCGGCAATGCCGACAACGACAACGCGATCCTGAAATTCACGCTCGACGGCAAGTTCGTCGCCCAGATCGGCAAGATCGCGCCGAGCCTCGGCAGCAACGACACGACGCAGCTCGGCAAGCCCGCCGAAACCGCGATCGACAAGGAGGCCAACGAAATCTACGTCGCCGACGGCTACGGCAACCGCCGCGTCATCGTGTTCGATGCGACCACGCTGGCGTACAAGCGGCACTGGGGCGCATATGGCAACAAGCCCGAGGACACCAAGCAGGCGCCCTACGATCCCAAGGCGCAGGTCGCGCAGCAATTCGGCAATCCCGTCCACTGCGTGAAGCTCGCCAATGACGGTCTCGTCTATGTCTGCGACCGCATCAACAACCGCATCCAGGTGTTCAAAAAGGACGGCAGCTTCGTGAAGGAGTTCTTCTTCGAGAAGAACACGCTCGGCAACGGCGCGGTTTGGGACATCGCGATCTGGCCCGATCCGAAGCAGACCTATTTGCTCAGCGCCGACGGCGAGAACAACGAGATCAGGGTCGTCAAGCGCGAGGACGGCAGCGTGGTCGGCAGCTTCGGGCACAGCGGCCGCAACGCCGGCCAGTTCCACTGGGTGCACGCCATGGCGATTGACGCCACGGGTAATGTCTATACCGCCGAGGTCGACACCGGAAAGCGCATCCAGAAATTCAAGCTGACGTCGGACGCGCTCAAATAGCGTCTTGACGCATTTTGTCCAAAAGTTAACCGAGCGATGACGCTACGACGCAGCGTCATCCGGCTTTAGGCGCATTGCCGCCGGCGGCGGGACAGGCTAGAGCCATCAGCCGGAACAAGGCTCCGCAAGAAAGCCGTCCGCATATTTGACAATGGAGGAAACCTTTCATGACGACGACGTTCGCACGCCGCTCCGCGGCCCTTCTGGCCTGTGCCGCTTTCGGTTTTGCCACATCCGCCTTTGCCCAGGACAAGACCGTCAAGATCGGCGTGCTCAACGACATGTCGAGCCTCTATGCCGACATCGGCGGACCGAACTCCGTGGTCGCAATCAAGATGGCGGTCGAGGATTCCGGCCTGCTCAAGAAGGGCTGGAAGATCGACGTGCTCAGCGGGGATCACCAGAACAAGCCCGACGTCGGCGTCAACATCGCCCGGCAGTGGATCGACAACGATAAGGTCGATGCGATCGCGGACACGCCGAGCTCCGGCGTCGCGCTGGCAGTCAGCAACCTCGTCAAGGAAAAGAATGCGGTGCTGCTCAATTCGGGCGCGGCCACCGCGGACCTCACCGGCAAGGCCTGCACGCCGAACACGGTCTCCTATACCTACGATACCTACATGCTCGCCAACGGCACCGGCAAGGCGCTGACCAAGGCGGGCGGCGACAGCTGGTTCTTCCTTACCGCCGACTATGCGTTCGGTCACGCGCTGGAACGCGATACCAGCGCCGTCGTCACCGCCAATGGCGGCAAGGTGCTCGGCGGCGTCAAGCACCCGCTCAACACGGCGGACTTCTCGTCCTTCCTGCTCCAGGCGCAATCGTCGAAGTCCAAGATCATCGGCCTCGCCAATGCAGGCGGCGACACCACCAACGCCATCAAGCAGGCGGCCGAGTTCGGCATCGTCCAGGGCGGCCAGAAGCTCGCCGCGCTGCTGCTGTTCATCAACGATGTGCATTCGCTAGGCTTGAAGACCGCGCAGGGCCTGACCTTCACCGAATCCTTCTACTGGGACCTGAACGACAAGACCCGCGAATGGTCCAAGCGCTTCTCGGCGCTGGCCAGCAAGAACGCGATGCCGTCGATGACCCAGGCCGGCAATTACGCGATGGTGCTGCACTATCTGAAGGCAATGGAAGCGCTCGGCGGCAATCCCCATGACGGCGCCAAGGTCGTCGCCAAAATGAAGGAGCTGCCGACCGACGATCCGCTGTTCGGCAACGGCCCCCTGCGCCAGGACGGCCGCCGTCTCATCCCGGCTTACCTGTTCGAGGTGAAGAAGCCCGAGGAGTCGAAGGGACCGTGGGACTATTACAAGCAGATCGCCACGATCTCCGCGGAAGACGCCGCCAAACCGCTCAAGGACAGCGATTGCCCGCTGGTGAAGAAGTGACCGCATAGAAAGTAGGGTGGGTTAGCCCAGCGGCCGCGCGACGCGCAGTCCGTAGGGCGTAACCCACCACTTCTCGCGCGTCACGCAAGATGGCGGATTACGCTTTCGCTAATCCGCCCTACGGTTCTGAAGGCTTGGCTCGTAGGGTGGGCAAAGCGAAGCGTGCCCACGGCCATTTCATTGTCGTGGAGAGATGGTGGGCACGGCGCTTATGCGCCTTTGCCCCCCTAAGAGACTGAGGGCTTGGCTCCACCCAGCGTCCGCACCGCGATCGCCACGCAGACCACCATCAACGCCGCCGCGAGCAGGAACGGCGCGCCGGGCAGATGCAGCGGCGCGCTGGCGCCGATGAAATAGGAAAAGGTCAGCGTGAACAGGAACGGGCCGACGAGCTGTGACACGCTCTGCACGCTCGCGGTCGCGCCCTGCAGCTGACCCTGCTGATCGGGCGCAACCAGCCGCGTCATCAGCGCTTGCGAGGCGGCACCCGAGATGCCCCACAGTGCCAAAATGGGAATTCCGATCCAGGATAGCGGTCCGGTCGGCGCCGCGCCGAGGACCACGAAGCCGAGCGCGCCACAGCACAGGCCCAGCAGCAGCGCGTTCCGCTCGCCGAGCACGCGCACGATCGGGCCGATGGCCAGTCCCTGCACCACCATGGCGCAGATGCCGACCATGGCGAGCGTCAACCCCACCGTCTTGGAATCCCAGCCGTAGCGATAGGTCGCATAGAGCACGAAGGTCGAGGGCAGCACGACATGCGCGACCTGTGCGATGAAGTTGACGACCGACAACGCGGAGAGCACCGCATTGGATCGCAACAGACGCAGCGCCCCGATCGGACTGGCGCTTCGCCAGCGGAACGGCGCGCGCTTGTCGGGCGCGAGCGATTCCGGCAGGACGAAGAGTCCGTAAAGCGCATTGGCGAAGCTGAGGGCTGCCGAGGCCCAGAACGGCAAGCGCGGATCGATGTCGCCGAGAAGGCCGCCGAGCGCCGGCCCCAGGATGAAGCCCGCACCGAAAGCCGCGCCT
>NZ_JALBGZ010000294.1:0-7329 GCF_023006515.1 Bradyrhizobium sp. PRIMUS42 | reverse complement strand
GAGATGGCGACGGAAGGCCCGTGCGCCGGGCACCGCGTGGAACGCGCCGACGAAATGCCGCGTGATCGCATGCAGCCGCGTGCCGCGCGCGAGCTGCTGCGCGATATAGGGCATCATCGCCTCGAGCGCGTCCTGCATGGATCCATGCGGGGCTGCCTCGCCGAAGATATCGGAATCGACAGCGAGCAGCCGCCACGGCTCCTGATAGGCGGCACGGCCGAGCATCACGCCGTCGACATGTTCCAGATGCGCCTTCGCCTCGTCGAGCCCAGGAATGCCGCCATTGATGATCACGGGCACTCCGGGCATTGCGCGCTTGAGGCGATAGACGCGCTCATAGTCGAGCGGCGGGATGTCGCGGTTCTCCTTCGGAGACAAACCGTTGAGCCAAGCCTTGCGGGCATGCACGATCAGCGCGTCGCAGCCGGCGGCGACCACCCCGCGCGCGAGCGCATCGAGCGCAACCTCCGGATCCTGGTCGTCAATGCCGATACGGCACTTCACCGTGACGGGAACGGCGACTGCGCGCTTCATTGCTTCGACACACCTTGCCACCAGCTCCGGCTCCGCCATCAGGCAGGCGCCGAAGCGGCCATCCTTCACGCGATCGGACGGGCAACCGACGTTGAGATTGATCTCGTCATAGCCGAACGCCTCGCCGATCGCCGCCGCCTGCGCGAGCTCGCGCGGATCCGAGCCACCAAGCTGAAGTGCAACCGGATGCTCGATCGCGTCGAACCCAAGCAACCGCTCCCGGTCGCCATGAATGATGGCGCCAGTGGTCAGCATCTCGGTGTAGAGCAGCGCCCGCCGCGTCAGGTGACGATGGAACACCCGGCAGTGCCGGTCAGTCCAATCCATCATGGGCGCGACGGAAAATCGATAATCTTGATCTTTCAACAAGTTATCCTACACTATCAAAGGACTAGAAGAGGAACATACACCCTGTGTGTGCACTCCAAACTAGCCAAAATTGCACCCGTTTGTACCTCATTTGATCTCGCGGTGCACACGTAGCGCACACGAAATTGGACGGGAGTGCACACGCAATGGCGACCTTCACAAAGCTCGATTCCGGGAGCTGGCGGGTCCAGGTGCGGCGCAAGCGGCAGTATGTGGCCAACACATTCTACGGCGGCATGACGCTGAAGAATGGGCCCGTGACGTGGAGCGGTCGATCGATCGCGGGATCCCGGTTAGACGGACTCGTCCCCACGAACCACCGCGGATCTTTTCCCACTTGATCACGCTTCACATCGACGATCTGACCGAAGTCGGAAAGTCTATCGGACGGTCCAAGGCCGCCGTAATGGAGGCATTGAAGGTCTCCCTCGGAAGAGTAAAGATTCAGGATCTAACGCGCGAGCGATTGATCGAATTTGGCAAAAGGCGAGCGAAGCAAGGCGCAGGCCCATCGACGTTATCGATCGATTTCTCTTTCATCCGAATCGTCACCGTTGCCGGCGAAGAAGCTGTACATCCCGTATTCGTCGAGATCTTTGAAATAGAAGCCAACACGGCTCTCGACGAAATGGTCGAGGTGAAAAGCTTGGGGGTGAGCGGTCTCGAACACCATTTCGCCGTGCTTGGCCCGCCACAACGGCTGGTCGCGCTCCCGCCAAGGTGCGGGATTTCACGCACGGCATGATGGGGAATGAGCGGATAAGAAAAGACCCGGTCGTGAGCATCATCAACACCCAGTCCAACAGCCCTGGTGCCGTTCAACAGGTCGGTGTCGGCGAGTTCTCGCAGTCCGCCATCATCAATTACCATCAACAGCTCGTGCAGGCGATCGACCGGGCTTTGGCGTCACCTGAGTTTCAGCGGCTTGAGCAGAGCCAGAGGGAAGGCTTCCGAGACATCGCGGAGGTCGTGAAGGATGAAGCGGTCAAGCCGAACCCCGATCCCGTGAAGCTGAAGCGCTGGTCTGAGCGTCTTGTCGGTCTGGCGAAGGAAGTCGGTATGCGTGTGGCCGTCAGTGAGATCGGCCAAGCGATCACGCATATCCTCGGGGCGGCGATCTAGTTGCAGGTACTTGCAATCTGGCGGAGGAGCGGGGGCGAGGTTGAAGAAGTCACTATGGAAGGGTGCGCTCAATAGCGTCGGCTGACCTGCGGCGCAAGCGCGCCGGAACGTTCGCACGTCAACTCTTGCCCCCGGCGCAGCCGTTATCTCCCGCGGCAATGACCTGGGGCAAAACATCAGGCTGTTCGCCGCGCGCCAAATTAATCAGAACAATTCTGCTATGCCGCGGGTCTGCCAGCATTCGTCCAACCGCGTTCCAAGATTTTTGCTATCCGCCGGATACCCAGCGACGAGATCTCTTAGGCAACGGCACGCGCCGGCAGCGGTGTGGAAAGAAGGCATCGGCCGACCCGGTCGGACTGCTGGCCGGCACGGCCGCAATGATCGCGGTGGCCGCCATGGCGTGCCAGTACGCACTCCTCCGTCTGGCGGTTCCGGGCGCGATCTCGACGACGGTGATGACCGGAAATCTGGCCAACGCGGTCTTGTCAGCGATGGACTTGCTGACCGACCGACGTCCCTTGCTGCCGCACGATTCGACCCCGCTGAATCGCTCGCTGGGTCGCCTGTTCGGATTCGTCTTCGGATGTGTCGTTGCAGCAGCAGCAACTTCACTGGCAGGAGATTGGGCCTGGTCCCTTCCGGCCGCACTGGCCGCTGTTGCGATCGCGGTGCGTTAGCGGCTGCCGGCGAGGCTGCAATCGCGCCCAGCTATCCCTTCGGCCTCACAGCCAATGAGGCCGGCGCTGCAAGCAGCGGAATTTTCGAATATATCGTGACGTCGTCCTGACCGAGTGCACCTGATCGCCCGAGGCGCCTATTCACAACGCTTGCTCCCGTTGGGTCACCGCTATGCCGGGTGCAAGGTTCCTCGATGCTGGAGCCGCGCGGCACGATCATCATCAGTTGCTGCGCCGGCCATCCACATCAGCCGCCAAAAGCCGCCTGGGCCTCGGGAAGATCCCAGATCTTGCCGATCGCAGCCGTCCCTGCCGATGTTATCGCGGCCTCATCGCCACGAACGTAGCGACCGGCGTCGATGAGCACGCAGCCATCGACCATGACCATATCGATGTTGGCGCGGTTGGCCAGCGCAACCAGTGCGCGCCTGACATCGAAGAGCGGCTGCAAATGCGGATGGGTGAGATCGACGACCGTGAGATCGGCGGTCGCACCCGGCGCAATTCTGCCGAGATCCGGCCGCTTGATGACGTCGGCCGCGGTTGCGGTGATCGACTCAATCAGTTCAGGCGAGTTGGCAACATCAGCGCGCTGCGACACGATCTTGGAGATCAGTGAGGCTGCGTTGAGCTCGCCGAGCAAATCCATGTTGTAGCCGTCGGTGCCGACGACGGTCCGCACGCCATGCTCGGCAAAGCGGCTGAACGCGGCCGTGACGCCGGCGCGCGCAAACACGCGCGGGCAATTCAGCACAGTGGCCCCGCGCGCCGCCATCAATTTCAGATCGTCATCGGTCGACGCGATGCAGTGCGCCGCCAACAAGTCCGGCGCCAGGAGACCAAGCCAGTCGAGATATTGCGCCGGCGTGCGCCCCCCATAGCGCTTGCCAATGGTCTCGACCTCGGCGCGGCTCTGCGCCAGATGCGTCGTGATGGGAACACCGAGTTCGCGCGCACGCTCCGCACAGGCTTTCAAGAGATCCGGACCGCAGGTGTCGGTCGCATGCGGGCTCATGGCGAGACTGATGCGCCCATCGCCACAACCGTTCCAGCGCTGATACAGCGCGTCCCAGGTCGCCATATCGGCTGCGCCGTCGTCGCCGGCATAGCGGACCACGCCGTCCGCACCGGCCTTGGCGTCGGAGGTTGAGAACAGATAGGGCGCCCCGTAGAAGCGGATACCCATCTCTTCCGCCGCGTCGAACATTTCCGGAATCGTGTTGCGGAACGGCTCCATCACCGTAGTTGCGCCACCCTTCAGGAGCTGGAGGATGCCGAGGCGCGCCACCGAAAGCCGCTCCTCCCTCGTCAACAGGTCAGCGCCACGCTTCGTCAGCGGCAGAAGCACCGTGTACACAATGCTCTGATTGTTGCGGCGCCCGTTGCCATCCTCGGTGTGGCTGCGCGCTACTGCCTCGCTAAAGCAGTGATTGTGCAGGTTCATTAGGCCCGGCAACATCAAGCGGCCGGGTTTGTCATAAATCTGCTCCGCGGCGGGACGATCGCGCGTAACCGCGGCGATCTTCCTGTCTTCGATCAACACCCAATGATCGCGCAGGACATGCTGCACGCCGTCCTTGTGTGACAGCACATAGCTGCCGAAGATCGCGATCGTGCTCATGCGGGGCGTACGTTCCAGAAGACGGCGGTGCCGTCGAGAATGCCGGTAATGCTCTTGCGGTAGGCGGTCGGCTGCTTGTACTGGCCGATCGGAATATAGGGAATCTCCTCGAAAGCCAGCGCCTGGATCTCACGGCAGATTCGCTGCTGCTCGGCGAGATCGGAGGCTGCCAGCCATTGGCTGCGCAACGCCGCCATCTTGTCGCTCTTGTACCAGCCGGCCACCTTGCCCTCACCGCGCAGGTTGGTATTGCCAGCGGGATTGAGCCAGTCGATGCCTTGCCAATTGGCGACCGCCGCGCTCCAGCCGCCCTGCCCGATCGGCTCCTTCTTGAGCTGCCGTTGCAGCACGACGGCGAAATCGAGGCCGGCATACTCGACGTTCATCCCGGCCTTTCGCAAGCTGTCGACCGCAATCTCGCCCAACGGTTTCTGGGCCAGCGAATTGGTCGGGACGAGCAGCACGATCTTCTCGCCATTGTAGCCGGCAGCCGCCAGGTCTGCCTTAACCTTGGCGTAATCGCGGGGCCTGCGGAAGACGTCGAGCCCGACATCGCTTGCCATCGGCGTATCCGGCGCAAAGAAGCCGATCGGCGAGTATTGGTGGGCGGGAGCGGTGCCTGCCACGGCCGTCATGAAAGAGGACTGGTCGATCGCGCCGAGCAGCGCCCGGCGGACGGCGGGATTGTCGAACGGCGGCTGCAGATGATTGAGGCGCAGCATGCAAGTGTAGCCTCTGGGATCGAGGATCCGCGTCTCGACATCCTCGGCCGCTCGCAGCACCGGCAATAGATCGTGCGGCGTGGTTTCCTGCCAGTCCTGCTCGCCGGTCTGGAGCGCGGCAACGCCGGTGCCGGCATCCGGCGTGGTGGTCCAGACCACGCGGTCGAAATGCACGATCTTGGGGCCGGCGGTCCAGTCCGGCTTGCCTTCGGCGCGTGGCTGATAGCGGTCGAACTTTGCGTAGGCATTGCGCGCGCCCTGCACGCGCTCGTCGGCGAGGTAGCGGAACGGTCCGCTGCCGATGACTTCGGTCAGCGGCTTGAACGGATCCTGGCTCGCCAGCCGCTCCGGCATCATGAAGCAGGCGTTGATCGCGGCCTTGCCGAGCGCCTGCGGCAGGAGCGGAAACGGCCGCTTGAGGCGGAAGCGGATGGTGCGGTCGTCAGCCGCCGACAGCTCGTCAGTCGCTTCCATGAGCTCGCCGCCAAACCCGTCTCGCGCCGCCCAGCGGCGGATGCTCGCGACGCAATCGCGTGCCAGGACCTTTTCTCCGTCGTGCCAGAACAGGCCATCCCGCAAGGTGAGATCCCACTGCCGGTCGTCGCTCGAGACGACATGGCCCGACAGCATCTGCGGCGAGACCTGAAGCGAGGAGCTGATGCCATAGAGCGTGTCGTAAACCATGAAGCCGTGGTTTCGCGACACTTGCGCTGTCGAATATATTGGATCGACGAAGGCAAGATCGATCACTGGAATGAAGCGCAGCGTGGTCTGCGTTTCGGCACGCACGATCCCCGGCAGCGACAGCGCCGGCACGGCGGCTGCGGCCTTGAGCAGTGAGCGACGGGACACAGGCATCGAAACAAGCCTCCTAGGACGCAAAGCGGGCGAGGCGGCCGATCGGCGCGCCCAGCACCTCGTCGTTGCGCATGACGATGTGGCCGCGCACGATGGTGGCGAGCGGCCAGCCGGTGATTGGCTTGCCGGCAAACGGCGTCCAGCCGCAGGGCGAAACGATCCAGGACTCCTCGATGGTCCGCTTCGCCTTCATGTCGACCAGCGTGAAATCGGCATCGTAACCGGCGGCGAGCCGTCCCTTGCCGACAAGGCCGTAGACGCGCGCGGGACCCGCTGCCATGAGGTCGACGAGTCGCGCTAGCGACAGCCGGCCGGCATTGACGTGATCGAGCATCACAGGAACGAGCGTCTGCACGCCGGTCAGCCCCGCGGGACAATCGGGCCAAGGCAATTCCTTGGCGGCGCGCGAATGCGGCGCGTGATCCGAGCCGATGGTGTCAACGATGCCGTCGCGCAACGCGGCCCAGCTCGCCTCGCGGTGGCGCTCGCCCCGGATCGGTGGATTCATCACGCCAAAACCCTTGAGCGTGTCGTAACAGTCCGGCGCGACCTGCGTCAGATGATTGACGAGCACCTCGACAGTCGCGATGTCGCGATGTTCGCGCAAATAGCCGAGCTCTTCCGCGGTCGAGACGTGGAGGATGTGCGCCGGACGGCCGGTCTTGCGCGCCAGCGCCATCAGGCGGCGGGTGCCGAGAAAGGCGCACTCCTCGTCACGCCACTCCATATGCGATCGATGCGGCATGCCGCGCGAGAACATCGGCTTGCGCGCCTGCAGGCGATACTCGTCCTCGCTGTGGAAGGCGATGCGGCGGCGGCCCGCGCGCATGAGCTTTTCGAGATGCTCATCGTCTTCCACAAGCAGTGAAGCGGTCGAAGATCCCGCGAACACTTTGATGGCGCAAACGCCAGCTTCGCTTTCGAGATGCGCAAGCTCGCCGATATTGGTCTTGGCGCCGGCGATGTAGAGGCCGATGTCGCACCAGCTGTGCTCTTCGGCATAGCCTCGCTTCCAGTCGAGCCGCTCCTGATCGATGATCGGCGGGTTGGTGTTGGGCATGTCGAACAGCGTGGCGATGCCGCCGAGCACGGCGCCGCGCGTGCCCGTGCCGAGCGTCTCCACCTTGGCATCGCCGGGGTCACGCAGATGGACGTGGCTGTCGATCAGGCCGGGCAGCACGTGAAGGCCGCGAGCATCGATCACGTGATCGGCGGTGTCGGCCGATGTCGCCGACAGTGTCGCGATCAGGCCACCGGCAATACCGACGTTTGATGTCTCCTCGCCCCAGGGCGTGACGCAGGTGCCGTTCCGGATCAGGAGATCATAATGCATCGTCTGCTCTCATTGTCTCAACACGACCGCGCCGACGGCGGCGGCGACCGCCTGCTGCGCCGGCTCGACCACGGGCACGCCGATTGCCTG
>NZ_JALBGZ010000293.1:0-7343 GCF_023006515.1 Bradyrhizobium sp. PRIMUS42 | reverse complement strand
TGCCGCAGCACCGCCTGCTCCGCCGACCCCCTGGTGCCGCCCTTGGAGACCAGAAGGCCCGCCGACAGCGACACGATCAGCGCCGGCATCTGGGACACCAGACCGTCGCCGACGGAAAGCTTGGTGTAGACGTCGGCGGCGCGCGACAGCGTCAACCCGTGATGCGTGACGCCGATGATGATGCCGCCGAAGATGTTGATCGCGGTGATGAGCAGGCCGGCGATGGCATCGCCACGGACGAATTTCGAGGCGCCGTCCATGGCGCCGAAGAACGCGCTCTCCTCTTCGAGCTCGCGGCGCCGGCGCTGGGCCTCCTTGTCGTCGATCAGGCCGGCGGACAGATCCGCGTCGATCGCCATCTGCTTGCCGGGAATGGCGTCCAAGGTGAAACGGGCGCCGACTTCGGCGATGCGCGTCGCACCCTTGGTGATCACGACGAAATTCACCGTGACGAGAATGGCGAAGATGATCAGGCCGATGACGAAGTCGCCGCCCATGACGAACTTGGAGAAGCCGGCGACGACGTGGCCGGCGGCCTGCTCACCCTCCCCGCCGCGCGACAGGATCAGACGGGTGGTCGCGACGTTCAGCGCCAGGCGCAGGATGGTCGCGATCAGCAGCACGGTCGGGAAAGCCGAGAAGTCGAGCGGTCGCTGGATCCACAGCGCGACCATCAGGATCAGCGCCGACAGCGCGATCGAGAACGCAAGACCGAGATCGATCAGGATGGGCGGGATCGGCAGAAACAGGATCGTGAGCATGGCCACGATGCCGCCGGCGAAGAAAGCGTCGGCCCCCAATCGTCGTGGGGTCGGCAGGCTAGCAGCTAACGTATCGGCCATGGGTCACCGGCAGAGGGGTCCGGTTCGCAATCTGCCGCGCAAAGCTTACGCGGGGGTGGTGGCCGAGGCTCGCGCGGATCAGAAGCCGCGCTCGATATGCGAATAAACCATCTCGGTGAATGTGGAGAGATGGGCGCCGATGAAGGAGCCGGAGACGGCAACGACCAGCAGAATGACGATGATCTTCGGAACGAAGGTCAGCGTCACCTCCTGGATCTGGGTCAGGGCCTGGATCAGCGCGATGACGGTGCCGACCAGCATCGCGGCACCGACCGCGGGTCCGGAGGCGACGATGATGGTCCAGATCGCCGCCTGGACGATATCGAGAGCGTCCCGTTCGTTCATGACTGGCTGATCGTAAGCCCGGGCCCGACCGCGACCTTAGTGCCGTCCTGAAGGGTCGCGATGGAGCCGTCGCTGTTGATGGCGACCGAAACGACCTTGCCGCTGAAGCTGGCGCCGGTGGAGTCGGTGAAGCTGACCGTCTTCCCGATCAGGCCGTTGGCCTGCGACAACGACTGCGACGACAGCAGCGCGTCCAGCTTCGAATTGGTCTGCATCGCCTGCTCGACCGTCGAGAGCTGGGCGAACTGGCTCATATATTGCGAGGTGTCCATCGGATTGGTCGGATCCTGGTTCTTCATCTCGGCGACGAGAAGCTGAAGAAACGTATTGTAGTCGACGCCGTTGCTCGACGTCGTCGTGGTGGGGCCGGCCGAATTGGACTTGCCGGTCGCGTCGGTCGCGCTGGGGACGTTCATGTAACTCTCTCCGCTGTCAGGCAGCCTCGAATGGGGAATGGGTCGCGGCGCCGGCCAGGATCGCCTGTTCCACCGGGAACAGGGCCCGGATCCGCTTGAGCGCCTCGAAGTAGCGGGTCGCCTCGACCAGTTCGTCGACCGCGCCAAGTCCGTCCAGCATCTCGCGGCTCTCGCACACGGCGCACAGGGCCGCGTGATGCTGCGCGTAAAGCGCCGCGGCATCGCGGATGTCGGTCGGGTTCATCAGCATGAGCTGGACGATGAAGTAGAGCTGCCGCAGCGCCGTGGTGGCGTCGGAGGCCTGCATCACCTGCCCTTCGAGCAGGAACATCACGTCGTTGACGAGCTCGACGGAGACCTTGCGGTCCACGCGAAGCACAGCACCGTTGATGTAGATCCGTTCGCCCGCCCGCAAGGAGACTTTCATCAAAGAGCGTCTCGGATCAGGCGGTTGATTTCGATCAGCTGCATCACGTCGTTCGATCGCTCCTCGCGAAGGCGGTCGGCTTCCTTGACGACCCACAGGCCGATCGAGATGATGTCGGCGCGCAGCTTCTCCGGCAGCCCGTTCTCCGGGTGCGAGAGATCCTCGATGAAGATGGTCCACAGCCGCCGCACATAGAGCAGGCTCTCTACCAGATCCTCGAGGCTGAAGAGGCCCTTCTGGAGACGTTCGAGCCGGTCGATGCCGAGGCTGAGCGCCTGCCGCTCGCGGCCCCGCGCCTCGTAACCACTCTCGTCGACGACGGATTCATAGGCTTCAAACGTCATCAGAACCACTCTGCGCAGGAGACCGAATAACAGGACAAAGGTTGCGAGCCCCGACTTTAGAGATAGTTGATGAGGCTGATCTGCTGCAGCTGCGAGGTCAGCGCGAGCGCCGTCTTGATCTGGGTCTGCAAGGTGTTGACGCGGACCGAGGCCTCGGTCGGATCGACCGCCTCCAGCTTCACGATCTGGTTGTTGAGGATGTCCTTCTGGATCTTCAGCTTCTCGGATGCGCCGGTGACCCGCTGCTGGATCGAGCCGACGGTACCGCCGAGCACGGCGAGATCGTTGATCGCGCCGCTGACGAGGCCGATGGCCTTGTCGACGACGACCTGAAACGTGTCCTTGCTCAGGCTGGTGTTACCGAGGTCGGTGAGCATGGTGTAGGCCTCGGCCAGCTTGCGGAAGCCGGGCTGGTTGGCGCTGACGGAGCTGTCGACCACCTCGGTCGTGGAGATGCGGCTCGACAGCGTCTGGTCCGTGGCCGCCGACCAGTTTGTGTTCCAGGCCGGGCTTGCAAACTCAGGGTCGAGCGTATTGTTGAGGAAGTTCTGCATCTGCGCCGGCGTGATCGTGCCGACGCCGGCCGCAGACTGCGAGAAGCCGAACGTTGCCAGGAAGTCCGCATCGACCTTGTTCTTGCTGGCCGAGCCGGCCGTGTAGTTCGTGACCGGCACGGTCTGCGTATTGATGCCGCCGAACAGATATGAGCCATTGTAGGAGACGTTGAGCGCTCCGATGAGGTCCTGAAGGTTGGCGGACGCACTCGGGAGGATGATCTTCGCGCCGCTGTCGGCGTCGCGGGCCGCGATCAGGTTCTTGAGGAATTCCGAGGCGGTCGTGCCGAGCTGCGTGATCCGGTTCTGGGTCACGTCGAGGCGTCCCGAAACCAGCTCGTTGGTGTCGACCAGCTGATCGGCGAAGTTGAAATCGGCCCGCAGCGCCACGTCGCGGCCCGTCCCTGTGCCGAGTTCGAGGCCGATATCGGCGAAACGGCCGGTGGTCGCTTCCTTCGAGGCCTTGGTCAGCGCAGCCTGGTTGTTCGTGATCGACGACCTCAACGACGACGACAGCATCAGGGTCGAGATGTAGTTGGCGCTCATCATGACTTAATTCCCCACGGCAGCCAGCAGGCTCTGCAACATCTCGTCGACGGTCGAGATGATCTTCGACGACGCCGAATAGGTGCGCTCGACCTGGAGCATCAGCGACATCTCGTCGTCCATGTTGACGCCGGCGACGTTGGACAGTGCCGCGGTGCTGCGGTCGAGCAGCGTGTTCTGGTACTGCACGTTGTCGTCGGCAGTCTTGCGATGGCTTTCGATCCAGCTCGCCGAGGACGAGGCGAACTCGATCACGCTGCCGCTCGGCTTGCCTTGAGCCGTGACGTCGAACGGCTGCGGTGCGTTCATGTTGTTGATGAGCTGCTGGAGCCGCGTCGAGAAGCCGGCGTTGCCGGTCGTGTTGTAATTACACGCTGGAACGCCGCTGATCGCACCGTCGCGCAGCAGGTTCGGGTTTCCGCCCGCGGCCGGATCGACCGAGGCGGCAACCGCGATCGTACCGGCGAGGCCGACCGAGATCGTGGCGCTCGCGGGCATCCCCGGCGCGCCGGGATAGGTGAACAGGCCGGGCCTGTCCGCCAGCGTCGGGACAGCTGACTGGTCGCTTTCCTTGAAGGCATCGATCAGGCCGCGCGCGATTTCGTCGAGCTGGCCCTGATACGTGACCGTGTCCTTGTCGCGCAGCTGGGCAAGGCCGGCGAGCTTGCCGGACTTGAGCGGCATGACGGAATTCGCCCCGGTCACCGGCACGCCGTCGATGAAGACGGCATTGCCCGTGGTGCCGGCGGTGTAGGCGTTGGTCGGCGCAAAGCTCACTGTCCGCGCGGTCTTGTCGAACAGTACGACACCGCTGTCGGCATAGAGCGCCGCATCGCCATTGGGACGGAGCGACATGGTGACGCCGACTTCCTGCGACAGCCTTGAGACGATGCTGTCGCGCTGGTCGAGATAGTCGGTGACGTCGTCGCCGGTAATCGTGCCCTTCACGATTGCCGTATTGACGGTCTGGAACTGGGTCAGCAGCTGATTAATGTTGGCGACCGACGTCGCCATGTCGACGTCAGCTCCCTCGCGGACCGACTGCACGGTCTTGGTGGCCTGGTTGAGTGCGGTCACCATGTCCTTGGCGGACGTCACGGCGGCCTGAGCCAGGGTCGCATTGTCGGTGGAGTTGGCGTATTGCTGCAGCGCCTGCTTGAGCTTGTTGAGCTGGGCGGTGGGCGACTGTTCGAGTTCGGGATCGTCCACCGTCGCGGCCGCGATCTTCTGCAGACCGTCATAGATCACGCTCTGCTTGGCGGACGACGAGGTCGCGATCAGGACGTTGCTGTAGAGGCCGGAAGAGGCCGCGCGCTGGATCGCCGCGACATAGACGCCGGTGCCGGGGAAATTGTCCAGCATGGTGAGCTTGCGCGAATAGCCGGGGGCGCTGGCCCCGGCGATGTTGCGCGAGATCGTCGCCGACTGGATGCCCGACGCCATGAGCGAGGAGCGGGCGGAGTTGAGAGCGGCGGTAATGGACATGACGTGCTCTTGCCCGAAACGAGCGCTGAAGAGTTCAGCGCTTCAGGTTGACGACGACGTCCAGCAGGTCGGCGCCGGTCTGGAACGATTTCGAGTTCGCGGTGAAGCCGCGTTGGGCCTCGATCATCGAGGTCAGTTCGTCCGCGAGATCGACGTTGGAATCTTCCAGTGCGCCGGATTTGACGGTGCCGAGACCTCCCTGGCCGGCGAGGCCGACCTGCACGTTTCCGGACTCCAAATTGGGCGAATAGACGTTGCCGACTTCGGGCGTCAGATGGTCCGGGCTCGGCACGGTGGCGAGCGCGATCTGAAAGCTCGGCAACGTGGTGCCGTTCTTGAGCACGGCGGTGACGATGCCCTTGTCGTCGATGTTCACCTTCTCGACGGCGGACGGAGCGTTGCCGTCGACCGTCGCCTTGAAGTCGAAGGCGGCGGCGACCTGGGTCATCGCCGAGAGATCGATTTTGAAGGCTGCTGAACCGCCAGGGATCGCGACCGAGAGCGCCGTCGGGCTCGCCGCGGCCAACTTGCCCTTGCCGACCGCGGTGACGTCGAAGGTGAACGTGGTCGTGGGGCCGGCCGTCGTCAGTGCTGTTGCACCGTTGTAGACCTGGATGTCCCAGGTATTGGCGCCGGTCTTGGCGGCGTAGACGTCGAGCGTCACGGCTTTGCCGATGTTGTCGTAGGTCACCATCGACGTCTTCGACGTGTAGTTGGCGGGCCCTGCCGGCGCTGCGATCGCCGTTGCGCTCGGATCGAGATTGGCGGCCACGGTCGCCTTGGTCGACGGCGCAGCTTGGAGCGCCATCTGGTTGACGTTGATGACCTGAAGACCGCCGAAGCCGTTGGCGGCGACGGTGGGCGCGGCGCCGTTCGCGATATTGTAGCCCATCAGCTGGAAGCCGGCTGTATTGACGAGGTTGCCGGTGTTGTCGGGCACGAACGCGCCGGCGCGGGTCAGGAAGTCGTTTCCGTTGGCGTCCTGCACCACGAAGAATCCGTTGCCCTGGACCGCAAGATCCGTCGTCGACGTCGTGAAGTGGTAGTTGCCGGCGTCGGAGATGGCATAGCGGACCGTGGTCTCGACCGCGCCCGAGTCGTAGTTGCCGGAGCCGCTCTTCAGGATCAGCGAGGAGAACTCCGTCGAAGCCCGCTTGTAGCCAGTCGTGTTGACGTTAGCGATGTTGTCCGAGACCGTCGACAGCTTGTTGGACTGCGCGTTCATTCCGGAAACGCCGGTGCGCATAACACCATACAGGCTCATGAAGTGGGCTCCTTTGGTAGGTTGCAGCTACAATGGGGGTTCTTGCTTGCGCGGGGCTGATGATTGGGAGCGATGCACAACTTGTCGTCGTCCCGTCAGTTGTCGCTTCAGCTCATAACATCAGGTTGCTTTGGGCTGACAGAACGAGCGCGCCTTGTCGGTCCACGCGCCGAAGCCGCTCGATACGAGATGAGCGACGATGTGACAGACGTAGCGCTTCTGCGCCGGCTGGTTATTGGGACCGGCATTGTAGCGCGCGACCGCCATGGTCCAGCTGCCCTCGCGCTGCTTCAGTTCCTTCAGGAAGCGCGCCGCATAGTCGACGTTTCTGGCGGGATCGAACATCGCACGTACCGAAACGAACTTATCACCGTGATAATAGTGGTTGATCTGCATGCAACCGAGGTCGATCAACTTGATCCCCTTGGCCCGCATCGCCTCGAAATTCGCCATTGCGTCGTCGATGCCCTTGGCGAACACGGTCTGGCCGTCGGCCCCGAGCGCGAAAGGATGCAGCGCGCCGCGCCGCCCGGTCTCGGTGAGGCCGACCGCATAGAGAATGCCGAGCGGAATTCCATGCTGCTGGGCCGCGCGCGCCATCTCGCGCTCGCACGGGCGCGCGTTGTCAGTCGCTGCTGCCACGGTGCCAGCGTTACAGATAAACAGGGCCGCGACGATTCTGCTGGCCCATGTCCTGGTCATGACGCGTCTCCTGATTGGACTCGCGCTCCTGCCGGGCCTGTCTGGCGCCGCCGTCGGACTGCCCCGACGACGTGCCGGCGCCGCCAAACGTGCCCTGCGACTGCGAGGAGGGTTGTTGCTGGCCCGAGAGCTGCGGCTGCGACTGGCCGGAGCCGCTCTGGAATCCGTCCATCGAGCCGTGCTGGACGGGCGCGACGTCGGCGACATAGCCCGCCGACTGCATGAGATCGCGGATCTGATCGCGCTGCTGGTCCAGCATCTGACTGGTGTCCTTGCGCTCGGCCGCAAGATGAACGGACACTTCAGTGCCGACATCGACTACGGCGTTGCGACCGCGTTCACGACCTTCGGCACCTGCGGCGTCAAGGTCTGGATCTTCAAGGGCGAGATCCTCGAACACGATCCGATGGCCCAGGAC
>NZ_JALBGZ010000292.1:0-7347 GCF_023006515.1 Bradyrhizobium sp. PRIMUS42 | reverse complement strand
AGCAACCTGCCGCGTGGCGGCGTCGACGACCGTCACCGCCTTGGCGTCGGGGCTCGTCACATAGGCAAAGCGTCCGTCGGCGCTGACGGCCACCCCCGCCGGCTTGCCGCCGATGGCGATGGTTGCCACGCTACGCGAGGTCGCGAGGTCCACGACCATCAGATCGTCGCTGAGCTGGTTGGTGACGAACGCCTCTTCAGCGCACGCGCTGCCGAAAGTACCCCAGCAAAGGCCGGCCGCGAGCGCCGCCAGGAGCAGCGCCCGCAAGTCCAGTGTCCGCACGATCAGCTACCGCTCTCGATCTTCTTCTTCAGCGCCTCGAGGCCGGTCTTGTAAAGCTCGCTCACCGCCTTCACCGCGGCCTCGTCGCTCAGCTCCGGCGGCGGATCGTTGTTGGGAAAGCCGCGGTAGAACGCGCCGGCCCATTCCAGCTTGGACTTGCCGTCGGGCGCCGGCGACACCGTCAAGGTCGAGGAATAATTGGTCACCGGCAGCACCTTCACGTCGACCTTGGTGATCCGGTACGAATAGCTCAGCATGTCCGGCTCGTATTTATAGAGCTCCTCCTCGACCGTCGGGCCGCCCGTCAGGGTCAGCGTCCGCGTCGCGCCGATCTCGTTGCCCTTCTCACCCGTGGTCTTGGTGACGATCGGAAGCCAGCTCATGTCCTGGAAATTGGAGATCGCGGCCCAGACCTTGGCCGGCGGCGCACTGATCTCGATGGATTCCCGCACCTTCTGCCGGGTCGGCCCATGCGCCCAGGCCGGGCCAAAGGTCGCCGTCAAGCCTGCCGCCCCAATTACAGCCAGCGCCGCAGCCACGGCCGTGCGCCGTCCAATCGTCACCCTCATCTCGTTTCCTCATACGTCCAGTTGATCACGCGCGGCTTGGAATGCGCGCTCCGGTCATCCTAGCGTATTTTGGGGCCGAGGGGAGACCGGTTCGTGGCGCCGTTGCGGCGGCACTCGGCCCCAACCCACAACCTGTTGCGCTGCCCGTCGGGCAAAACACCCCATGGGAGGGTCAACGCCATCAGGTCAAAATAATTCTCTTTATCAGAACTTCGGATTATCGTATAGAAAGCCATCCCAACCCGGCCGAGGGGCGCATCGCGATCGTCACGACACGCGGGATGGGACGTGGTGGACGCGAGTTGCGTCGGCGCGAGGGTGGTTGCAGGGCGGGTCACACCGTGAGCAGCTCACCCGCGCGCATACGACCGGCGCACTCAGCGTACGACAAAATCGTGTGGTCCTGGCGCCCGGGGTCTGTGCGCCAAGTGTTGCGGTGATGTGGCGGCCCAACCGGGTCCGCGCATCAGCCATCCGCAAGGCGACGGGGGCAATAGTGCATCGCTCCCCGGGGAGAGCACGACATAAGCCGTCAAACCACTGCGCAGGGAAGGCCGGTTGTTTGGCTTCACCTGTATGCCGCTGTGCAGCTGTTTTAGCACACGCTTCGCACAGTGGACCGCGGGTGCCAGCCGGCACCCGGCCTTCCCTGCGCCCTCGGCGTTTTCGAGGGCGGCAACGGCCGCAAAGCTCGGGCGGAATACGCCGCGAGAACGGGAAACCGCGCGTGCGATTGAGTTTCGAACATGAAGACGAATACCGCTCTCGTGCCCCGGACGTAGCGCGGCGCCCCCGGCGATGCGAAGCATCGTCCGGTGCGGTGCGCTGCTGAGACGGGGCCCATGTCGCAGCGATATGCGCGGCTTCTGGGTCCCGGCTGTGCACCGCACCGCTCGCGCGTTGCGGCTTGTCCGGGACACGAACGTGGCGAGCAGATCAAGCCGCGTCGGCGGGCCTCACACGTCGAGCGATCTCCGCGCCCTTCTCCCGCTCGACGACACCGATGTCGTACTGCCCCTGCAAGTCCAACCAGAATTGAGGATTGTTGCCGAAATATCGACCAAGGCGCACCGCGGTGTCAGCCGAAATACCTCTGCGTCCATTCAGAATATCGGTAATCCGCCCCGAGGGAGCGCCGATGTCGAGTGAAAGCCTGTTGGCGCTCAGCCCTCGCGCAACCAACCGGCAGGATACGCCCGACCGCAAGCCCCGACCGCAAGGCTAGTCCAGCGCCTCCAGCACCAGCTCCATCGTCATCAGCACGGGATTGTCGCCGCGGGCCAGACGCCCCTCCGCCAAACCGCCGGTGTAGTCGACCAGCGCGACGTCGAGCGCAGCTTCGAGCGCGCCGGAGTGCCCGGGCGCGATCAGCCCGGCTATCACCGCAAGCTCTGTCGCAAACGGCTCGGTCACGCCGCCATGGGTGAAGCGCGCGCCGATGGTCGAACCGACGCCGCCATGGATCTTCGCACGCGCCATGCCGTGCGCGCGGCAGAACTCTTCGAGCGAGCCAGCAAAATCCTGGTTCGGGCGCAGCCGGAGCGTATACGCGCGGCTCGTCGTGCGCGCGCCCGTGCTCTCAGCGGCCACCGGGCCGAACAGCTTGAAATTGGTCTCGGAATCGGGCTCGGCGGTGAACAACGCACCGTCGATACCGAAGGCCTCGACCTCGAACGGTTCGGCGACGACAGTCTCGTCCGGCAGCATGTGGCCGCCGCTGTCCTTGCCGTCGGCCTCGGTCCAGAGCCCATGGCAGTGAAAGAACGGCGCGCCGTCGCGCGTGCCGAGCGTCATGCTGCCGAGCCTGGTGCGCGTCACGCCAGGCGGCCGGAACGTGTCGCTGTAGAAGGCGGCGTTCTCGCCGGTCTTCGACAGCGCCGGCATGACATAGGCGAACGGCCCGAGCGCACCGTGCCGGAAGTTAAGCACGCCACCGGCAAAACCTTCGGCCGCAAAGCCGCGCCGGGCGGCTTCCAGCAGCGGCAAACCTGCCTGAAGCGTGAACGAGAAGGCGCGCCCCCTCGCCCCCACCCATTGGATGCGCTCCGCGACGGCCGCGCCCGGCTGCTTGATATTCCGCATCGCCTTCGCTCAGCCAGCTTTCGTCTTGTCGAGATCGAGCAGCCCACGCGCCTCGAGCTCGTCGCGCACCATGCGTTTTGGAATCTTGCCATAGCCGGATTTCGGCAGCGCCTCCCAGAAGAAGAACCGCTTCGGCATCTTGTAGCGCGGCACCTTCGGCGAGAGGAACGCCGCCATCTCGGCCTCGCTCACCGGCTTCGTACCTTCGCGCGCAACGCAGACGGCGACGCCGACCTCGCCCCAGGTCGCATCGGGCACGCCGAGCACGGCGACCTCACCGACCGCGGGATGCGTCAGGATTTTCTCCTCGATCTCGCGCGGATAGATGTTGGAGCCGCCGGAGATGTACATGTCGGACGCGCGGCCGGTAATGTAGACGAATCCCTCCTCGTCCATGTGGCCGAGATCGCCGGTGCGGAACCAGCCGTTGCGGAATGCCTTCGCATTGGCTTCAGGGTTGTCGTAATAGCCCGCGAGCACGGCGGGGCCGATCACGCAGATCTCGCCGCTCTGGTTGGCCGCGAGCTCGCGGCCCTCGTCGTCCTGGATCGAGACCTGCATGCCGGTGCGTTCGAAGCCGCAGGTGCCGATCTTGGCATGCGGCCCGTCGTCGGGATCGTGCAACGCCGCCGGCAGCACGGTGATGTTGCCGGTGACCTCGCCGAGGCCGAAATACTGCACGATGACCTTGCCGAGCTTCTTCAGCGCGGTCTTTTGGTCCTCGCGATACATCGGCGCGCCGGCATAGATCACGTGGCGCAGCGAGCCGTGGTCGTACTTGTCGACGGCGGGGTGCTCGACCATCATCTTCAGGATCGTCGGCACCGTGAAGAGATTGCCGACCCGATGCTTTTCGATCAGGCGGAACGCCTCGTCGATGTCGAACTTCTCGGTCGGCAACAAGACGGTGCAGACGCCGCGCGCGGTCTGCACCAGCTGATGCACGCCGGCGCCGTGCGACAATGGCGCCACCACCAGCGAAGCATCCGCCTCGGTGACGCCGGGGGTGAGATCGGCGAGATGGTTGGTGACGACAAATCCCATCTGGCCGTGGGTCAGCACCGCCGCCTTCGAACGCCCGGTGGTGCCGGAGGTGAAGAAGAACCAGCAGGGATCGTCGTGCTCAACATCGGCATTGGCGATGCTGGCGCTAGCCTGCGAGGCAACGGCGTCGGCAACCGAGCGCTCGCCGAACGCGGCCTTGCCGTCGACGCTCCAGGTGAACTCGAGCGCGCCGCCCTTCACGGCCGCGGCGTGCTCGGGAAAATCGACATGGCACAGGAACGCCTTGGCTCCGGAGGCCTCTGCGAGATAGGTGACCTCATCCGGCATCAGGCGGAAATTGGTGGGCACCCAGACCGCGCCGAGCCGGAATGCCGCGAACATCGAGAAGAACATCTCGTCGCCATTCTTGGAATGGACCAGGATGCGGTCGCCCTTGGTGATGCCGCGCGCGGCGAGCGCAGCCGCCAGCGCCGAGACCTGCGCGTCTATCTCGCGCCAGGTCCAGGATTTGTCTCCCCAGACGAAGCCGGGACGCGTTCCATGCCGCCGGGCATTCTGGGTCAGCATGTAAGCGAGATTCATGACGCGGCGGGACATGCGCAGGGGCTGCATGGGGCTTCCTCTTCGAAGGCGGACGGCACGCTGGCCATCCGCTCATTGCAGCCCATTTATCGCCATCCCCCGCGCCCCTGCAAGGCCGCCGGATGCACGGCTCCCCTACGGTTGCTTGAATGCAAACGGCGTCGCCGTGATGGTCTTCTGCTTGACACAGGCCTGCGGACCAAAGCCGCCGCAGAAGCTGCCGTGCAGATCGAAGCGAACGGTTCGCGCAGCACGGCGCTTCGTCGGCGGGGGCATGATCTTGTAGCGGAGGACATAGCCGTCAAACACCTCGCGTAAATTGCCATCCGGCAACGTCGCCAGGATCTTGATGACGCAGCCGCCGGTTCCGCAATAGGTGGTCTCGCGATCCCCGCATTTGGTCTCGCCGAAATCGACGATGTAGTCGTCGCGGCCATCACCGGTGAGGTCGATCCTGCGCACCGTATCAGGCGCGAAGCTCACCTCGCCGCCGTCCTGACTGGTGCATTCTTCATTGGCGTAGCGCAGCGCCTTCTGCACGCCAGGCGGATAGTCGGCTGGATTGAACGTCCTTGCATCCTCGGCGCGCACGGCAGAGGTGAAGAGAGCGAGCATGAGGATCAGATAACGCATGCGGGTTGGTCGCCGGCGCGGCCGCAATCGTTCAGGGAATTTTAAACATGATCGGCGCACCCTCGCTCAGTTCTCGCGTACAGAGTGCCGCATCATGGTCAAAGCGCCTGCCTTCCTCCTGTTGTCGCTGGCGCTCGCCGGATGTGCCGTGGCGCCGCAGGCGCACCTGGCGTCCGATCCCGCCTTCAAGCCTGCCCGTTATGCCTGGGATGGCGCCGGCGAGGATCCCAATCGGCCGCATGCGGCCTCACAACCAACACGGACGGCGACCCGATCCGAGCGAAGCAGCTCGCAAGCCGGGCTTCAGCCCCCTTCGAAGGAGTGGTGGCAAGCGCAGGACGGCAGCGAGGCTGAGCAGGATGCCAGGGTCAACCGCTCCCTGGTCATCTGCAAGGGATGCCTGCGCCCGCAGCAGCAGCCCGAAGATTCCAGGCTCGCCAAAGCGACCGATTGAACCGAACGACCTCGACATCGGAAACCGGCCGGCCCGACCGTGCGTTATGACTTGGTGCGCGAGGCTGGCAGCTGGAAGGTCGACAACATGACCAACGTCATCAACAACAAGGACCATTGCCGCTACGAGCTCTCGGTGGAAGGCCATCTTGCGACCGAGCACTACAAGCTCGACGGCGATGTGATCACGTTCGAGCACACCGACGTGCCGAAGGAGCTCGGCGGCAAGGGCGTCGGCTCGAAACTGGTGCAAGGCGCGCTCGACCAGGTCCGCGCGTCCGGATTGAAGCTGATCCCGCAATGCCCGTTCGTGAAAGCGTGGATCGAAAAGCATCCGGACTATGCGGACCTCGTGACGAGGTGAGAGCACAGGCCCGCCGCCCATAGCCAGCGGGCCTGCCGATCTCTACGGCCTGTTATCCATGCCGGAGCATGTCCTGATCATTCAGATCCCAGTCCTGCCACAGCTGGAGTATGCCCAGCAGCACCACCGCCCCGCCGAGGCTCGTGTGATAGATGCGGAGAAAACCTTCACCGGAATAGCCGAGGGCGTAAGGCGAGGCGATGAGCCACAGCCCGACGAGGATCGTCGTCACCTCTTGCCAGCGCTGCAAGGCGACGTATTCGAGCTGGCTAATGCCAAACACGACCAGGCCGATTGTGACCGCATTCAGGACCGCCGTCTGGTTTCCGGTGATCGCCGCCTGATCCTGGATGGGAAACCACGGCGAAGCCACGATGAGCGCGCCGAGCAGCATCCCGCACCAGTCTTCCCATGTTCGATGAGTATTCAAGAAACCAAAGTCCGACATCGTACCCTCCTGTGACAGAGGCACACGTCGGCGGCTGGCGGTCACGACACTCCGAATGTCTTGCGACCCTGCCGGCCGCATTCGGACGTATGTCCTTGAGAAAACGTGGGAGCCGCCGTGGAACTTGCAAGAGCGACGCCGGCAAATATTGGAGCAGGCGTCGTGTTCACGAAAGGAAGGCTTCTCATACTGCGCTGCAGCTACAGGCACGCGCGTTTGCAGATGTCTGCCGTGCGGCAAGCTCCCTTGGCTGCGCCTTGCCAAGGACGGGGACGGGCTCCTAGATCAACGCGTAAGACGCACGACGGAAGGATCTTGCATGGCCGCCTCATCTGTACGGGACAACAAGGACAGAAGCCGCTTCGAACTCGATGTCGGCAGCGATATCGCCTTCGCTAATTACCGGCTGACGCCGACGGCGGTCATCATCACCCACACCGAAACGCCCCGTGCGCTCCGCGGTCGCGGCATCGCATCCGAACTGGTCAAGGGCGCGCTGGACTTGATCCGGCGCGACGGCAGGAAGGTGATTGCCGGCTGCGGCTTCGTCGTCGACTATCTCGACAGGCATCCGGAGGATGCGGATCTGGTCGCCTGAACGCAAAAGGGCCCGCGAGATCGCGGGCCCTTGCGGCACGACCGGCGGTCGGTCAGTGCTTGATCTCCGGCGGCAGCTTGCCGCCATTAGCAGCGAGCTTGGACATCACCTGCTTGTGCAGCCAGACGTTCATGCTCGCGGAATCGTTCATGTCGCCGGTGTAGCCCAGCTCCTTGGCGAGATCCTTGCGGGCTGCAAGGCTGGAATCGATGTCGAGCGCCTTCATGAGGTCGACGATCGAGGTACGCCATTCCAGCTTCTCGCCCTTGTGCGCGGCCACCGCCTTGTCGACGACCGCGGCGACGTCGACCGCGGCCATGGGCGCGCCGGC
>NZ_JALBGZ010000291.1:0-7362 GCF_023006515.1 Bradyrhizobium sp. PRIMUS42 | reverse complement strand
AGGACAAGGCGGCGGCTGCGGCCAGAGCCGCCGAAGCCGCGGCGGCAAACGCATTGGCCGACAAGCTGGCAGCGGAGAAGGCGCTGGCCGATAGGCTCGCGAGCGACAAGGCCGCAGCTGATCTGGCGGCCAATCGGGCGTCGGAGAAACCAGCCTCCGCCAATGCGGAGCAGAAGGTCGCAGCCGTGGCGCCCTCTTCGCCCCCGCCCGCGACGTCAGCGCAGGAAACGACGAAGCTGGTGCAGGCGGAGCTGCGCCGCGTCGGGTGCCTGACGACTTCGGTAGACGGCGACTGGAACGCGTCGTCACAACGCTCATTGACGTTTTTCAACAAGTACGCCGGCACCAAGTTCGACCCCAAGCTCGCGAGCTTCGACGCGCTCGATGCGATCAAGGCCAAGCCGGGACGTGTCTGCCCGCTGGTCTGCGACCACGGCTTCAAGGCCGATGGCGACACCTGCGTTAAGATCGCTTGCCGAGCCGGTTACCGCGTCAACGGCGACAATGAATGCGAGAAGGTGCAGGACAAGAAGCCTGTCGCGACGCGAGAGGATTCGACCCACAGAGACAGGGCGCGCAGGCAAATCGAGGCAGCGCCCTCAGCGCCGCAGGTGGCGGGGCAAATGACTTGCAACAATGCTGGCTGTCGTCCCGTGCGCAAGGGGTGCCATTTGGAGAAAGTCGCCGATAATACGGTCAGCGGCCTGCGTGAGGTCTGCAATTGATCGACGGACAACGAAAGCGGCGCCGCAAGAGGAGATTGGTGGGCGGTCACGGATTCGAACCGCGGACCCTCTCGGTGTAAACGAGATGCTCTAACCAGCTGAGCTAACCGCCCTCGCCGCCTCTTTAGCCTCACAAGCCCCGGACGGGCAAGCGCGGAACTTCAAGCCGTGCGGTCAATCCCCCGGCCTGCCCGGCAGCAGCGGCACGGCGTCGATCCACACCGCCGCCGACTGACACCAGATCTGCCTCACGGGCCGCAACTTGTCACGCTGGCGGATGCTGCCCCAGCGGATGCCCCAATCGTCCTCCTGGTCGCCCTCGCCGCTGGTGAACAGCGGGGAACCGCAGTCGGCGCAAAAATGCTGGAAGCGCATCCGCCCGTTGTCGCCGCGCTTGCCGTAGATTTTTGGCGTGCCAGCAGTGAGCTTGACATCCGCCGCGCCGCAGATCGCGGTCACCCGGAACGGCGAGCCGGTCAAGGTCTGGCAATCGGTGCAGTGGCAGACCGAGACCGCCTCCGGATCGACCTCGGCCTCGAAGGTGATTGTCCCGCAATGGCATTGCCCGTCGATCTGCATCGCCCGCATCTCCTTGCCCCAAAACAAAAACGGCGCCCGAAGGCGCCGTTTTATCATCTTTCGCGATGGCCTAGTGAGCGGTCAGGCCGCCGGCGGCTTCATCGCCGTCCGGCTTCACCGTCACCTTGGTGTCCTCTTCCCAGACGATCGGCACCGGCTTCTTCACCAGCGCCTTGGCGACGACGTCGTCGAGACGGGAAACCGGGATGATCTCCATGCCGCCCTTGATCGCATCGGAAATCTCCGTGAGATCCTTGGCGTTGTCCTCGGGGATCAGCACCGTCTTGATGCCGCCGCGGGCCGCAGCCAGCAGCTTCTCCTTCAGGCCGCCGATCGGAAGCACCCGGCCGCGTAGCGTGATCTCACCGGTCATCGCGACATCGTGGCGGACCGGGATGCCGGTCATCACCGAGATGATCGCGGTGGCCATGGCGACGCCCGCGGATGGACCGTCCTTCGGCGTCGCGCCTTCCGGCACGTGCACGTGGATGTCGCGGCGATCGAACATCGGCGGCTCGATGCCGTAATTGATCGCGCGCGAGCGGACATAGGACGCCGCCGCCGAGATCGATTCCTTCATCACGTCGCGCAGATTGCCCGTGACCGTCATCTTGCCCTTGCCGGGCATCATGACGCCTTCGATGGTCAGCAGCTCGCCGCCGACATCGGTCCAGGCAAGGCCGGTGACAATGCCGACCTGCGGCTCGCTCTCGATCTCGCCGAAGCGGTACTTCGGCACGCCGAGCAACTCTTCCAGAGTCTTCTCGGTGACCTTGACCGACTTCTTCTTGGAGATCATCAGCTCCTTCACCGCCTTGCGGGCGAGTGTCGAAAGCTCACGCTCCAGGTTGCGCACGCCCGCTTCGCGGGTGTAGCGGCGGATCAGAAGCAGCAGCGCGTCGTCGTCGATCGAGAACTCCTTGGAGTCCAGACCGTGCTTGGACACCGCGTTCGGGATCAGATGCTTGCGCGCGATCTCGACCTTCTCGTTCTCGGTGTAGCCCGCGATCCGGATGATCTCCATGCGGTCCATCAGCGGGCCCGGAATATTGAGCGTATTCGCGGTCGTGATGAACATCACGTTGGACAGATCGTAGTCGACCTCGAGATAGTGGTCGTTGAACGTCCCGTTCTGCTCGGGGTCGAGGACCTCGAGCAAGGCGGAGGACGGATCGCCGCGGAAATCGGCGCCCATCTTGTCGATCTCGTCGAGCAGGAACAGCGGATTGGACGACTTGGCCTTGCGCATCGACTGGATGATCTTGCCGGGCATCGAGCCGATATAGGTGCGGCGGTGACCGCGGATCTCGGCCTCGTCGCGCACGCCGCCGAGCGAGACGCGCACGAATTCGCGCCCCGTCGCCTTCGCGATCGACTTGCCGAGCGAGGTCTTGCCGACGCCGGGAGGCCCGACGAGGCACAGGATCGGGCCCGTCAGCTTGTTGGCGCGCGACTGCACGGCGAGATACTCGACGATGCGCTCCTTGACCTTCTCCAGCCCGTAGTGATCGGAGTCCAGGACGGCCTGCGCCGCTTCCAGATCCTTCTTCACCTTGGACTTCTTGTTCCACGGAATCGACAGCAGCCAATCCAGATAGTTGCGCACGACGGTCGCTTCCGCGGACATCGGCGACATCTGGCGCAGCTTCTTCAATTCATGCTGCGCCTTCTCGCGCGCTTCCTTGGAGAGCTTGGTCTTGGAGATCTTCTCTTCGAGATCGGCGAGCTCGTCGCGACCATCGTCGTCGCCGAGTTCCTTCTGGATCGCCTTCATCTGCTCGTTGAGATAATACTCGCGCTGGGTCTTCTCCATCTGGCGCTTGACGCGCGAGCGGATGCGCTTCTCGACCTGCAGCACCGAGATCTCGCTCTCCATCAGGCCCAGCACCTTCTCCAGGCGCGTGGTGACCGACAGCGTCTCCAGGATGCCCTGGCGGTCGGCGATCTTGACGGCGAGATGCGAGGCCACGGTGTCGGCGAGCTTGGCGAAATCGGTGATCGCCTGCACGACGCCGACGACCTCGGCCGAGATCTTCTTGTTGAGCTTCACATAGCTCTCGAAGTCGGACACGACCGAGCGTGCCATCGCTTCGGCCTCGACCGACTTCGCATCGGTGTCGGCGAGCGCAATGGCGGTCGCTTCGTAATAGTCGGCGCGATCAGTGTATTTCTGCACGCGCGCACGCTCGAGCCCTTCGACCAGCACCTTCACGGTGCCGTCAGGGAGCTTCAAGAGCTGCAGCACGCTGGCGAGCGTACCGGTCTCGTAAATGGCATCGGGCGCCGGATCATCGTCGGACGCGTTCTTCTGCGTCGCGAGCATGATCAGCGCGTCGTTCTTCATCACCTCTTCCAGCGCGCGGATCGACTTCTCGCGGCCGACGAAGAGCGGAACGATCATGTGCGGGAAGACGACGATGTCGCGCAGCGGCAGCACGGGATAAGCGTGCGTTTCGCCATGGACGATGGTTGGCCGCGGTTTTGGATTAGTCATGGCCTTTTCCTTTTGCTTTGCCCCCTTGCACGCAGCCCGCCGTCTTCATGCGCAACCGCCACAAGGTGCCGAGGTGATCCACAAAACCGGCCTACCAATCGAAGGTTGGACCGGGCTTGCCGGATCGGAACTGAGGCGAATCTGGAAGAGAATTTTTGCTCGCCGCCGACATTAGGTGGCTATCGACCCGGGGGGTGTCAAGTCATTGAAAAACGCGCGCCATCAGGCGCTTACGCAACGCGGTAAGCGACGCAACACCGGCTGCGGAGATACACTTCCGCAGCCCAACTCGAGGGTACAATTGGAGCGTTCCAGCGCCGCCAGATCAGGCGCTGGCGTTCTCGACGGCGCGATCGGACCGATCGGCGTAGATGTAGAGCGGACGCGCCGTTCCTTCCACGACTTCGCGGGAGATCACGACTTCTTCCACACCTTCCAGGCCCGGCAGGTCGAACATGGTCTCGAGCAGGATCGCCTCGAGGATCGAACGCAACCCGCGCGCGCCGGTCTTGCGCTCGATCGCCTTGCGGGCGACCGCGCCAAGCGCCTCGTCGGCGAAGGTCAGCTCGATGTTCTCCATCTCGAACAGCCGCTGGTACTGTTTCACCAGCGCGTTCTTCGGCTCCGTCAGGATCTTCTTCAGCGAGGCCTCGTCGAGATCCTCGAGCGTCGCCACGACCGGCAGACGGCCGACGAATTCGGGGATGAGGCCGTACTTCAGGAGGTCCTCAGGTTCGACGTGACGGAAGATCTCGCCGGTCCGGCGGTCTTCCGGCGCCATCACCTGGGCCGCGAAACCGATCGAGGTCGACCGTCCGCGTGCCGAGATGATCTTCTCGAGGCCGGCAAACGCGCCGCCGCAGATGAACAGGATGTTGGTGGTGTCCACCTGCAGGAATTCCTGCTGCGGATGCTTGCGGCCGCCCTGCGGCGGGACCGAAGCCACCGTGCCTTCCATGATCTTCAGCAGCGCCTGCTGCACGCCCTCACCCGACACGTCGCGCGTGATCGAGGGGTTGTCGGACTTGCGGCTGATCTTGTCGATTTCGTCGATGTAGACGATGCCGCGCTGGGCGCGCTCGACATTGTAGTCGGCGGCCTGGAGCAGCTTCAGGATGATGTTCTCGACGTCCTCACCGACATAGCCGGCCTCGGTCAGCGTCGTCGCATCCGCCATGGTGAACGGCACGTCGAGGATGCGGGCGAGCGTCTGCGCGAGCAGCGTCTTGCCCGAGCCGGTCGGACCGATCAGCAGGATGTTCGACTTCGCGAGCTCGACGTCGTTGTGCTTGGTCTGGTGGTTGAGGCGCTTGTAGTGGTTGTGCACCGCGACCGACAGGACCTTCTTCGCATGGCTCTGGCCGATCACGTAATCGTCCAGGACCTTGCAGATTTCCTTCGGCGTCGGAATGCCGTCGCGCGACTTGACCAGCGAGGATTTGTTCTCCTCGCGGATGATGTCCATACAGAGCTCGACGCACTCGTCGCAGATGAAGACCGTGGGACCCGCGATCAGTTTGCGGACTTCGTGCTGGCTCTTGCCGCAGAACGAGCAATATAGCGTGTTCTTGGAGTCGCTCGTGCCGACCTTACTCATTCATGTCTCCGTCCGCGGTTCGATCCCGTTCCGCTCGATCGCTCCATTCCGGCACGGTGGCCGGCTTGAAGCTTAAGTAGAGCAAATTGCGTACCAAAAAAGACCCTACGCGTTACATCCCGTGCGAATCACGGTCGCTCGATTCTCCGCGATCTTAGCCGATCATTCGTAGCCAACCATGCTGTCACCCGACTATCAAGAATTCGCTAATCGGGCGTCGCCGGCTACCCGTGACAATACCGTGATTTCCGGTCTTGGCACGGGCGAAGTGATCGAAATCACCCCGGCGTTGCTGGATTGCCACGAAAAACAAGCACGAAAGCGGAACTTTCTGCCTGTCGCAGGGCGCAAACCCGCGTTTTGCAGCGCGCACACGCGCCCATAGCGTGAACGCCACCTGATGGTGCGCGACGATCCCAAGAGGTTGCCGAGGGATCGCCGTCACACTCCAGTAGTGTTACGGAGTCTTCGCCGCTGCCGCTTCCTCAGCGCGCTTGTCGATGACCCTGTCGACCAGGCCGAACTCCTTGGCGTCGTTCGCGGTCAGGAACTTGTCACGTTCCAGTGCGTCCTCGATCGACTTGTAGGTCTGGCCGGTGTGCTTCACGTAGATCTCGTTGAGCCGCTTCTTCAGGTTCAGGATTTCCTGGGCATGCAGCATGATGTCGGTGGCCTGGCCCTGGAAGCCGCCGGAGGGCTGATGCACCATGATGCGCGCATTCGGCAGCGAGAAGCGCATGTCCTTCTCGCCGGCGCAGAGCAGCAGCGAGCCCATCGAGGCGGCCTGCCCCGTGCACAGCGTCGAAACCGGCGGGCGGATGAACTGCATGGTGTCGTAGATCGCAAGGCCCGACGTCACCACGCCGCCCGGCGAGTTGATGTACATCGAGATTTCCTTCTTCGGATTTTCCGCCTCGAGGAACAAGAGCTGCGCGACGACCAGCGTCGACATGCCGTCCTCGACCGGCCCGGTCAGGAAGATGATGCGCTCCTTCAGGAGGCGCGAGAAGATGTCGTAGGCGCGCTCGCCACGGTTGGTCTGCTCGACCACCATGGGCACGAGGTTCATGTAGGTTTCAACCGGATCGCGCATGAGTCACCTAGGGTTTTCGGAGACGGACATCGCCGGCCTGGCTGCCAGTTTGGCTGGATTTGCCGGAAGGGCGGATGGACGTCCAGTGATGCAGGAACTTGGGTAAGAAGTAGAAGGCGTATCGACAGATATAGCCCAATTCGCTTCTGACAAGTGCGGAGCGCATTAAGGCTTAATCTGTCGGGCAGTTGAAGCTGATTCGCACAAAGAGGCCCAGCCGGCCATCTGGCTAGCTGGGCCTCTTCGCTGATCATCCTTAATAGATGACTGTCCCAGAGCCCCATTCCGACGGAATCGGAACGGGCCTAGTTTTGACGCGCTTTCCTTACGCGAACCGGCATCCACTTCGCTCGAAAACGCTCCAGAGCCATCAGGCGGCGGTCTTTTCCGCCTCGTCGTCCTTGTAGAGGTCCTCGCGCGAGACCTTCTTCTCGGTCACGTTGGCGAGTTCGAGGATGAAGTCGACGACCTTGTCCTCATAGATCGGTGCGCGAAGCTGGGCCAACGCCTGGGCGTTGCTGCGATAATAGTCCCAGACTTCCTTCTCGCGGCCGGGCATGGAGCGCGCGCGCTCGATCACGGCGCGGCCGACCTCGTCGTCGGTCACGGAGATCTTGTTCTTCTCGCCGATCTCGGAGAGCACGAGGCCGAGCCGCACGCGGCGGTCGGCGATCTTGCGGTACTCTTCCTTGGCCGCATCCTCAGTGGTGTCCTCGTCGGCAAAGGTCTTGCCGGCGGAGGCCATCTCGGCCTTGACCGAGTTCCACATCAGATTGAACTCTTCGTCGACCAGCGAGGGCGGCGGGTTGACGGGTGTCCGCCTGTTTTGCCCGACGGGTCATTTTGACACACCCTTGGAGCCCCTCCCACCGTC
>NZ_JALBGZ010000290.1:0-7385 GCF_023006515.1 Bradyrhizobium sp. PRIMUS42 | reverse complement strand
GGCGGAACTCGCCCTGCCCCAGATCCCGACCAGCTGACCGGCCACCCGCCCGGTGGCGCCGCCGGCCCAGACCAACTCGAACGGCGAGAACAGCTTCCAGCGCTCGTCACCCCACAGGATGCTGCGGGCGATCATCTGCCCGGCCATGGCCGAGGTGTTCATGCCCTGGCGGCCGAACCCGCTCGCCACCCACAGGCCTTTGCGCAACTGGCCGATCTGCGGCATGCCGTGCACGGTCTGGCCGGTGGCGCCGCCGAACGTCTCGGTGATCTCGACATTGCCGAGCGCCGGGAAGATCGTACGGATCCGCCGCCTGACAGCGCCTGCAAAGCGCTGCGGACGCGCGGCCCAAGTGGTCTCCGGGCTCTCCCACATCAGCCGGTCGCCGTCGACGATGCGGAAATGATCGACGCCGTCGGAATCCATCACCGATCCCTTGAAGGCGATGAGCTCGTGCACCCGCTCACCGAGCGGCGCGGTGATTCCGGCATAGCGCCAGACCGGTAGCAGCGTCTCCGACAGGCGCCTCAAGGGCGCGCCGAGATGAATGTTGCCCGCGAGCACGATATGGGTTGCGCGCAGCCGCGCCGAGGGCGTGACGATGCGTTTGCGGATGCCGGAATGATCGATACTGACGACGGGCGTGTCCTCGAAGATGCGGGCGCCTGCCCGCCGTGCCAGCGCAGCAAGGCCGTGCACATATTTGCGGCCGTCGAGCTGGAACGCCTTCGGATAATACACGCCGTGAAAGTAGCGATCGGTCTTGAGCACCTCGCGGACGCGATCGACCTGCCAACCCTCGACCTCGGTGTCGAAATCCTCGTTCAGCATCTGCAACCGGCTGATCAGCCGGTCGCCGGCATCGACGTTGGAGACCTCCAGCACACCGTCGCTCCGGGCAATTCCCGGCATGTTCTCTTCCGTGGCGTTGGCCCGGACGAACTCGGCGCCCTCCTTCGACAACCCCCACAATTCACGCGCATCCTCGAAGCCGATGCGCTCGATCAGGTCGGCGAGCGGCAGAGCAAAACCCGGCATGACGGCGCCGAGCTGGTTGCCGGACGCGTTCCAGCCGATGTGGCGCCCCTCCAGCACCGCGACGCTGGCGCCGAGCCGGGCCGCCTCCAGCGCAATGGTTAGCCCGGCAAGCCCCGCACCGATGACGCAGATGTCGGCGTCGAGTTCAAACGTCAGCCGCGTGCGGTCGCGAAGGCCGGCTTCTTCCTGGGACACGCTTGTGAAAGTCTCGCTCATGTCGTTTCTTAGAGCATGAACCCGAAAAGTGTGCAGCGGTTTTCCGTGATTACAAACCGGGAAATCGGGTTTGCGCCGAGATCATGCTCAAAATAACGACCTAAAGCGCGATGACGATTCGTTCTAATCTCAGGGTGCTTTATACCAAGCGGGCGCCTGTCACCTTGCCCTCAACCGGCGCCTGTAGCTTATTCTGGATGTGGAACGATTCGAGAATGCCATGCGCCGTTTGATGTTGCTGCGTCACGCCAAGACAGAGACTGACGCGCCGAGCGGCCGTGACCAGGACCGCCGGCTCGACGACCGCGGCCACAGGGATGCTGCGCAGCTCGGCGACTGGATCGCCACCCATCCGCCCTTCCCCGATACCGTGCTGGTGTCGCACGCCGTCCGGGCCCGGCAGACCTGGGACATCGCCTGGGAGGCGATGAAGGACCGCGTCCCGGCGCCGCAGGTCGAGATCCTGCCGGAACTCTATGGCGCCGATCCCGCGCAGATCCTGGACTCCATTCGCACTGCAACGGCCCCGGCCGACCCGAAGCAGCTGCTGCTGGTCGCCCATAATCCCGGCATGCACGAGGCCGCGCTCATGCTGATGGGCGGCGGCGATCCCGCCGGCGCCAGGGCGCTCGCCGACAATCTGCCCACCTCGGGGCTTGCGATCTTCGACTTTGACGTCAAGGATTGGGGTGACGTGGCCTACCGCCGCGGCAAGCTGGTGCTGTTCACCAGCCCCAAGCTGCTTCGATCGGGATGACCGCGCGACGTGCCGACAAGACGTGCTGACTGGAAGATTTGGAGGCGCAGATGTTCAAGTCCATCCTCGTGCCCATCGACCTCGCTGACACCGATCTGGCCAAGCCGGCGCTCGCGACGGCGGCAACGCTGTCGCAGACCTGGAGCGGCATGGTGCGCCTGCTCAACGTGCTGCCGATGACGCCGGTGATGCTGGCCGAATACGTGCCGGCCGATTTCGACGAGCAGCAGCGCCAGACCTCGGAAGAGGCGCTCGCCATCGTCGCGCGCGAATCCGGCATCGAGCAAGCGCGGATCTCCAGCGTGGTGCGCCAGGGCGGCATCTACCACGAGATTCTGGAGGAAGCCGCGCACATGAAGGCCGATTTGATCGTGATGACCTCGCACCGGCCGGCGATGCGCACCTATTTCCTCGGCTCCAACGCCGGGCACGTCGTGCGTTATGCGAAGTGCTCGGTGCTGGTGGTCAGGCACTGAACTCAACTCTCCGGCATTTCCGTAGCCCGGGTGAGCGACTTGTCCGCCGTAGCTCGGAGAGCGAAGGCGGAAGCGACATCCGGGGCCGCTCATGGCGAGAATCCCGGATGTCGCTTCGCTCATCCGGGTTACAATGTGGAAGCGATTACAATTGGCTTGGCAAAGCAGGCGGGCATAGCGGCACCTGGCATTGCATTCGGCCAGCTGCGTAGCCATTTGCTCTTCAGCGACGACGCAGACCGAACTCTCGCAGCGACGCCGATCTGAGTTCGAGCCAACGCGACTCATCCCGCGGCCAATTCCAGTCACTGCCGTTGGAGTCAGGTCTAAGCATGCAAATCCGTGTCGGCTTCGAAATGGTCTACGACTTCCAGCAGGTCACGCCATTGATCGCGATGGTCGGGACGCATTTCACGCGGGCATCCGATGTTGTTGTACCGGATCACCTCATCACCTCGCCTTCTGTTCCGATCACGCCCTACCGCGACAGCTTCGGGAACTGGTGCAGCCGGATCGTTGCGCCCCCTGGCCGTATGCGCCTTTCTGCTGACGGGACAGTGCGCGATAGCGGCTTGCCTGATGTGATCGTGCCTTCAGCTGCGCAGCACGCAGTAGAAGATCTTCCATCGGACACCATCCTCTATTTACTCGGCAGCCGGTATTGCGAGACAGATCGGCTTTCCGACATCGCATGGAAGCTGTTCGAGAAAACGGCGCCCGGCTGGCCGCGCGTCCAGGCGATCTGCAATTTCGTTCACGATCACATCGCGTTTGGATACGAGCACGCGCGGGCGACCATGACGGCGTGGGAGGTCTTCAACGAGCGAAAGGGCGTCTGCCGGGACTATGCGCATCTTGCCATCGCGTTCTGCCGCTGCATGAACATTCCGGCGCGCTACTGCACCGGCTATCTAGGCGATATCGGCATTCCGGCGCCCCACGCCCCCGGCGACTTTGCAGGTTGGTTCGATGCCTACCTTGGGGGGCGCTGGTACACCTTCGATGCACGCAACAACGCTCCGCGGATCGGCCGTGTCCTGATCGCCCAAGGCCGCGACGCGGCGGATGTTCCGATTGTTCAAACTTTCGGACCAAGCGAGCTCATCAGCTTCAAGGTGTGGACCGATGAACTCGTGTGAGCCGCTCGTCCCGGTCAATTGCGCGCAAACCGGACGAGATTGACCTCGCTAATTGACGAGGTAGGTGCTACAGGGTTGGCATCACCGCGCGCTTCTTGGCTGTTATCGGTGACTGAGAGCATCGCGCTCCCGCCTTAAACGAAAGAAGGCGGTCAGATGTCCGATTTAGTCAAATTCGACATTCGTGAGTGGCTCGTTCCACCGTTATTGGTGCCTATCTTCCTCGTGCTGCTGATCGCGATCGTGGCCGTTCTTTAGCGGCAGATCCGTTCAATTGCCCTGCACCAACGGGCAGGCGCGGCTCTTTGCGCCAAGACTCAAGCCAAGGCGCGAGCAGAGACAGGAGGCGGGAATGGCAAACACAGCAATCATCAGAGATGCCTACGGTGTTCCGGCGATCTTCGTGGGTTCGAGAACAGGTCGGGACGATGCTCCCTTTGTTTTCGTAAGGGTCGGAGATGAGGAGCGAAGGATGCGCTGGTCCGAATGGGATGCTCTTCCGGCCTGGACCGGCGAGCGTCCGACTTGGGCGAGTAGATCCAAGTAGCGATGGAGTGTTGAACATGAAGACGGCTCGAACAGGGACAAGGACCGCGGCGCTTTTGCTGGCATCGGCACTGGGCACCTTCACGCCGGCAGCTTTCGCCGCGGAGCCGAACTGCCGCGCGATCGAAAGCACCGGCGCCCGCCTCTCCTGTTACGATGCGGCATTTCCTCCGAAGCAAGCAAACCCGCCGAAACCAGGCATCGACTCATCGTCGGGCTACAAGGATCCGTTTCTTGCGGAAGAAGCCCGAACCACCGCGAAGCTTAAGAATATTTGCCGCGGTTGCTGAGTTTCACCAACCGCGGGCGTGTTTTGAACGTCGCGCTCCAATTCCCCTGCTTGATGGACCTACGGAGTTTAGAACGATCCGCGTTGATCGTTCAAACGGCACTTCAAGCGATGATGCGTTTGCCCAATCAGCGGCAACCTGGGCAGTTTGCCGATAGTTCCTGCGCGGAACGAAACAAAGCCCTCGCTATTCAGCAGACAACGGCGCATTGTCTCGTTACCGCCGAGCGGCCCTTAGCATCTATCGGTGGTGTGAACGCGAGTTGCGCTCCCGCTCAACCCTGCAGCGGAGCATCAAAATGCCGGCTCGACGCCCCCCAGAACCATCATCGACATTCGAATACCGCCTGGCGCAAGAGGCACTCAACCTTCGTCAGCAGGCCAAAGGGATGCCCGCTGGTATCCGCCGCACGGAGCTTTTGCGAAAAGCCCACCAGATCGATATTGCCGGAGAGGTCAACAATTGGCTGACCTCGCCGGGACTGTCGGCGCCGCTTTAGGTCTCCATCTCCAACGCGATTCTGGTCGCCCGGATTGCGCTCCCTCCGCTCGGGCTACAAGGTACAATCCCTTGCGTTGCCCGACTGGCAAAACACGCCATGGGTCGGTCAATCCACACAGCGAAAGATATTCCACTTTACCGAAATTCGGAAATGTCGTATGTGTCGCGGCAGCCCGGCCCAAGGAAGAGGGGCGTATCGCGATCGTCACGAACGCGGGCCGGACGGCGGTGGACGCTAGTTGCATCGGCGCGAAGAGCTTCGCAGGGCGGAGAACCGTGAGCGAAACACCTCGCGCACACGACCGGTGTGATCGGCGTACGGCAAAATCGTGTGGTCCTGACGCCCGGGGTCTGTGCGTCAAGTCTCAGCGGTGATGTGGCGGCCCGACCGGGCACGCGCATCGATCATCCGCAAGGCGACGGGGGCAATAGTGCATTGCTCCCCGGGGAGAGCACGACATAAGCCGTCAAACCACTGCGCAGGGAAGGCCGGTTGTTTGGCTTCACCTGTATGCCGCTGTGCAGATTTCGCTACTGCCTTTCGCACAGTGGACCGCGGGTGCCAGCCGGCGCCCGGTCTTCCCTGCGCCCTCTTTCAATTGAGGGTGAAGCGATGAAGCAAAGCTCGGGCGAATTGAGCCGCGAGGACGCGAAGGTGTGTCCGGGAGACGTAGGATGGGTAGAGCACTTGCGAAACCCATCATCTTTCAACGAAGGAAGTGTTGATGGGTTTCGCTTCGCTCTACCCATCGCTGTCACCCACACTCCGTCATTGCGAGGAGACCTTGCGACGAAGCAATCCAGACTGCCACCGCGGAGGGATTCTGGATTGCTTCCGCCTTGGCCGAGGCTTCGGCGGACAAGTCGCTGCGCTCGCAATGACGATGTTGAGACAGTTGAGCGCCCAACACCGCTCTCGCGCCCCGGACGCAGAACAGCGTCGTCCAGCGACGGTGCGCTGCAGAGCCGGGACCCATGCATCAGCGAGCCCTGACTTCCCGGGTCCCGGCTGCGCAGCAACGCCAAGAGCGCTGCAGCGCGTCCGGGACACGTGCCTCACAGATACCGCGTCAGCTCGGCCTTGAACTGCCCGTACACCGCGTCCTCGATCTGGCTGCGGGTGATGCCGATGTCGCGCAGGGCGCGGTCGTCGAGCTCGTTCAATGTCTTGACGGCGGAGCGGCGCTCGAGGCGGTCGAACAGCGCGTAGGCGGCACTGGCGAGCGTGCTGAAAAACCCGCTCGATGAGGATGGGCGCAAGCTCCGCCCGGCAGTTTGTGAGATCAGGGTCATTTTTCTTCTCCGGCAGTCGTCCCACGCGGCGAAGCCGATGCCGTTGGCGCAGACGCTACGAGCGCTTGCACCTCATTGCCGTCGGATTGCTCTCGCTCTCCTCGGCTCAATCGCGGAACTTGATGGAACTTAAATGCTCCAGTACACTACTCGGAGCAAGTAAAACATTGCTCTCGGTGCAATAATGTCCAAGTTCGAGTACGTGAAGCTTGCCGATGCCATTGCCGTCGATATCGCTAACGGCACGTTAAGGCCCGGCGATCGGCTGCCGCCGCAGCGCAATTTTGCCTATGACCGTGGCATTGCGGTCTCGACCGCGAGCCGGGTTTATACGGAGTTGCTCCGTCGTGGGCTCGTCGTCGGCGAGGTCGGTCGCGGCACCTTCATCTCCGGCGACATCAGGCGCGAGGTCGAGGCCTTGAGCGAGCCGCGCGATGCGCGGATCGATTTCGAGGTCAATTATCCGCTGCTGCCGCAGCAATGGGCGATGATCGCCAAGAGCCTTGCAGGGCTGGAGCGCGTCGACGCGCTCGAATCCGCGTTGCGCGTCTCGACCAGCACCGGCACCAAGAGCGCACGCAATGCCGCGGCCGCCTATCTCGCGCGCAAGGATTTCGCGCCGCAGGCCGAGCAGATCGTCTTCACCGCCAACGGCAAGCAGTCGCTTGCAGCCGCGCTCGCAGCGCTCGTCCCGACCGGCGGCCGCTGCGGCGTCGAGGCGCTGACATACCCTTACGTCAAGAGCATCGCCGCGCGGTTAGGCGTGACGCTGGTCCCGATTCCCATGGACGAGCACGGCGCGCGGCCCGACGCCATCCAGAAGGCGCATCGCGAGGCGCATCTGTCGGCGCTGTATCTCCAGCCCATCATCCAGAACCCGCTCGGCGTCACCATGAACGCGACGCGACGCGCCGACATCATGCGCGTCGCCGAGAAGCTCGATCTCACCATCATCGAGGACACCGTCTACGGCTTCCTCGCCGACGACACGCCGCTGGCCGCGCTCGGGCCGGACCGCTGCATCGTGCTCGACAGCCTGTCCAAGAAGGTCGCGCCCGGCCTTGCGCTCGGTATCCTCGTGGCGCCGCCTCACCTGCGCGAAAGCGTGATGAGTGCGGTGCGGACCGGC
>NZ_JALBGZ010000028.1:0-25413 GCF_023006515.1 Bradyrhizobium sp. PRIMUS42 | reverse complement strand
AGCCGCAGGCCGCCCTTGGCGCGGCGCAGCACGCCGCCCTTCACCAGGGCCTCGACGTTCACGACGCTGCCGGCGTCGATCTTCTTGGCATCGACCGCTTCCTGGAGCCGGTCGAGATTGATCTCGGCGAACTCGACGCGGAAGATGTTGTTGAAGCCGCGCTTGGGCAGACGGCGATGCATCGGCATCTGACCGCCTTCGAAACCCTTGATGCGCACGCCCGAACGGGCGGTCTGGCCCTTGCCGCCGCGGCCGGACTGCTTGCCCTTGCCCGAACCGATGCCGCGGCCGACGCGCATACGCTTCTTGCGCGAGCCGGCGTTGTCGGCGATATCGCTGAGCTTCATCGCCCTTCTCCTTGTGTCTTGCGCACGATCTTCGCCGAAAAACGGTGCCCGCTCTTCGGGATCATGCGCCTTTGCTTACTTCTCGTCGACGATGCGGACGAGATGGTGAACCTTCTCGATCATGCCGCGGACCGCCGGGGTATCCGGCAGTTCGCTGGTGCGGCCGATCTTGTTGAGCTTGAGCCCGATCAGCGTCGAGCGCTGCGAGTGATGGCGGCGGATCGCGCTGCCGGTCTGCTCGAGCTTGATCGTCTTTGCGGTCGTAACGGCACTCTTGGCCATGGGAGTCTACTCCGAAAAGCTTCCGTTAGTCGGCAGCCGCCTCGGCGTCGCCGCCGATACGGCGAGACTGGAGGGTGGACACCTTGATGTTGCGGCGGGCAGCGACCGAGCGCGGCGAATCCTGATGCTTCAGCGCGTCGAAGGTCGCGCGCACCATGTTGTACGGGTTCGACGAGCCGATCGACTTCGCCACCACGTCCTGGACGCCGAGCGTCTCGAACACGGCGCGCATCGGACCGCCGGCGATGATCCCGGTACCGGCCGGAGCTGCACGCAGGTAGACGCGGCCCGCGCCATGACGGCCAGCGATGTCGTGATGGAGGGTGCGGCCCTCGCGCAGCGACACGCGGGTCAGGTTACGCTTGGCGGATTCGGTTGCCTTGCGGATCGCCTCGGGCACTTCGCGCGCCTTGCCGTGACCGAAGCCGGCGCGGCCCTTCTGATCGCCGATCACGACCAGCGCTGCGAAACCGAAGCGCTTGCCGCCCTTGACGACCTTGGCCACGCGGTTGATGTGGACGAGCTTGTCGACGAACTCGCTGTCGCGCTCCTCGCGCTCCCTGCGTTCACGTCCGCCGCCGCGTTGATCGCGTCCACCACGCTGTTCGCGTTCTGCCATTTTTCCAATCCTTCAGAGGCTTACGCCTCAATCCTCAAATTCCGTTAGAAGCTCAGCCCGCTCTCACGCGCCGCGTCGGCCAGAGCCTTGACGCGCCCGTGATAGAGGTAGCTGCCGCGATCGAAAACGACTTCCTTGACGCCCTTCTCGGCGGCGCGCTCGGCCAGCAGCTTGCCGACCGCCTTCGCCGCATCGATGTCGGCACCGGTCTTCCCGCCGTCGCGCATCGACTTCTCGAGCGACGAGGCCGAGGCCAGCGTCTCGCCCTTCAGGTCGTCGATGACCTGGGCGTAGATGTGCTTGGACGAGCGGAACACCGACAGACGCGGACGACCACCGCCGGAGCGGCGCAGCTTCAGCCGCACACTCCGCTTGCGCCGGGCATTGGTAACCTTGGCTTTGGACATGACCGGCTCCGTTACTTCTTCTTGCCTTCCTTGCGGAAGATGAATTCGCCAACATACTTCACGCCCTTGCCCTTGTAGGGCTCCGGCGGGCGATAGCTGCGGATCTCGGCCGCGACCTGGCCGACACGCTGGATGTCGCTGCCTGTCACCGTGATCTCGGTCGGCTTCGGCACGGTGATCGTGATCCCCTCGGGGATCGTGTAGACCACGTCGTGGCTGTAGCCGAGCGCGAGCTGCAGGTTCTTGCCCTGCATCGCGGCGCGGTAACCGACGCCGGTGATCTCAAGCTTCTTCTCGAAGCCCTTGGTGACGCCTTCGACCAGATTCGCGACCTGGGCGCGAGCGGTACCGTACAGCGCGCGCGCGCGGTTGGTCTCGACCCGCGGGTTCACCTTCACCTGGCCGTTCTCGAGCTTCACCTCGACGTCGTCATGGACGACGAACTGAAGCTGGCCCTTCGGGCCCTTCATCTTGACGGTCTGCCCATCAACGGTCGCGGTCACTCCCGACGGAACCGGAACAGGCCTTTTGCCAACTCGTGACATGGATCAAAAATCCTTCTCAGAACACCGTGAAGAGGACTTCACCGCCCACATTCGCGTCACGCGCGCTGTGGTCGGCCATGATCCCCTTCGGCGTCGACAACACCGAAATGCCGAGCCCGTTGTTGACCCGCGGCAGGTTCTTCACCGAGGCGTAGACACGACGCCCGGGCTTGGAGACACGTTCGATCTCGCGGATGACGGGCTCGCCGTCGAAATACTTCAGCTCGATCTCGATCTCGCTGCGGCCCGAGGAATGCTCGAGCGTGGCGTAACCGCGGATGTAGCCCTCGGACTTGAGGACTTCGAGCACGTTCTCGCGCATCTTCGAACCAGGCGTGGAGACCTTGTTCTTGGAGCGCATCTGCGCGTTGCGGATACGGGTGATCAGATCGCTGATTGGATCGTGCGTAGACATCTAAACGACCCTCCTTACCAGCTGGACTTCACGAGGCCCGGGACCATGCCCTTGGAGCCAAGTTCGCGCAGCGCGATACGGGACAGCTTGTTCTTGCGGTAGTTCGAGCGCGGGCGGCCCGACAGCTCGCAACGCAGGCGGATGCGGGTCGCCGACGAATTGCGCGGCATTTCCGCGAGCTTCAGGGTGGCGGCGAACCGCTCCTCCATCGGCAGCTTCTTGTCGGCGATGATCGCCTTCAACCGCTCGCGCTTCGGGGCGGCGTTCTTCACCATCCGCTTGCGCCGGTTGTTCTTCTCGATTGAACTCTTCTTTGCCATGCTTGGCTCCTGGGTATCCGCGTTTGAGAGGCTTTAGGTCAGCGTCTCACTGCCGGAACGGGAAATTGAAAGCGGTCAACAAGGCCCTCGCCTCGTCGTCGGTCTTGGCCGTGGTGCAGACGGTGATGTCCATGCCGCGGGCTTCCGTGACCTTGTCGAAGTCGATCTCGGGGAAAATGATGTGCTCCTTGATGCCGAGCGAGTAGTTGCCGCGGCCGTCGAAGCTCTTCGGGTTCAGGCCGCGGAAGTCGCGGACGCGCGGCAGCGCGACCGTCACCAGGCGATCGATGAACTCGTACATGTGGGACTTGCGCAGCGTGACCTTGCAGCCGATCGGCTGGTTCTCGCGCAGCTTGAAGGTCGCAATCGCGATACGCGAATAGGTCACGATCGCCTTCTGGCCGGCGATCTGGGTCAGCTCGGCGGCAGCGGTCTCGGCCTTCTTGCGGTCGTTGACGGAATCGCCAACGCCCATGTTCAGCACGACCTTGTCCAGGCGCGGAACCTGCATGACGTTCTCATAACCGAACTTCTCGGTCATCGCCGTGCGGATCTTCGCATCGTATTCCGCGCGCAGGCGCGGCGTGTAAGCGGCCTCAGCCATCGATCTCAGCTCCCGAGCTCTTGGCGATGCGGACCTTCTTGCCGTCCGCCAGAATCTTGAATCCGACGCGGGTCGGCTTTCCATCCTTGCCGACATACGCGATGTTGGACAGTTGGATCGGCGACTCCTTCGAGATGATGCCGCCCTCCTGGGCCTGCGTCTGCTTCTGGTGACGCTTGACCATGTTGATGCCGCGCACGAGCGCCGTGCCGGCGTCGGGACGCACTTCGAACACTTCGCCGGTGCGGCCCTTGTCGCGGCCGGTCAGCACGACGACCTTGTCGCCCTTGCGGATCTTCGCAGCCATCACAGCACCTCCGGCGCGAGCGAGATGATCTTCATGTGGTTCTTCGCGCGCAGCTCGCGCGGCACGGGCCCGAAGATACGGGTGCCGACCGGCTCGGACTGGTTGTTGATCAGGACGGCGGCGTTGCGGTCGAAGCGGATGACCGAACCGTCGGCGCGGCGGATGTCCTTGCGGACGCGCACCACGACGGCCTTCATCACGTCGCCCTTCTTCACCTTGCCACGCGGAATTGCTTCCTTGATCGAAACGACGATGATGTCGCCGATCGTGGCGTAGCGGCGCTTGGAGCCCCCGAGCACCTTGATACACATGACACGGCGTGCGCCAGAATTGTCGGCCACGTCGAGGTTGGTCTGCATCTGAATCATTGATGCACCTCGTCCTCTTCTCTTTGCGCCAGCCCAGCCGGCGCTCAACATTTCCCTGAAGTCAGTCGGCTAAAGCCAACAGATCAGGCGCTTTTCTTGTGTTCGCCCCGGATCACGACCCAGCGCTTCAACTTCGAAATCGGCTTCGATTCCTCGATCCACACCATGTCGCCCGGCTTGAACTCGTTGCTCTCGTCGTGCGCGTGGTAGTTCTTCGAACGGCGGATCGTCTTCTTGTAGATCGGGTGCGTGAAGCGGCGATCGACGCGCACCACGATGGTCTTGGCTTGCTTGTCGCTGACGACCACGCCCTGCAAAGTACGTTTCGGCATCTTCGTAAGCCTCTTACTTCTTCTTCGCGCGCGTCTGCGCGGCGACGGTCTTGATCCGGGCGATGTCACGACGGGCCTCGCGCAGGCGCGAGGTATTCTCGAGCTGCCCGGTGGCGCGCTGGAAGCGCAGGTTGAAGCGCTCCTTCTTCAGGTTCAGGACGGCGTCGTCCTGCTGGTCGGGGCTCATCGCGCGGATGTCTTCGATCTTCATCTGGGCCATGGCCATTACTCCGCAATGCGCTCGACGAAGCGCGTCTTGATCGGCAGCTTGGCGGCCGCCAGGGTCAGCGCCTCACGCGCCGTCTGGGTGTTGACGCCGTCGATCTCGAACAGCACCCGGCCCGGCTTGACGCGCGCGACCCACAATTCCGGCGAACCCTTGCCGGAGCCCATGCGGACTTCGGCCGGTTTCTTCGACACCGGAACGTCCGGGAATACGCGGATCCAGACGCGGCCGGCACGCTTCATGTGGCGGGTCAGCGCGCGGCGAGCGGCTTCGATCTGGCGCGCGGTGACGCGCTCAGGCTCGGTCGCCTTCAGGCCGAACTGGCCGAACGCCAACGTCGCGCCCGACGACGCAACGCCGTGGATACGGCCCTTATGCGCCTTCCGGAACTTCGTCTTCTTAGGTTGCATCATGGCTTTAAGCCCTCAAATTCTCAGTGCGGATCAGGCCGCAGCGTTGTCACGGCGCCCACGGCCACCGCGATCACCACCACCGCTGGTCTCGCCTTCGGCCATTCTCTTGTCCTGGGCCATCGGATCGTGTTCGAGGATCTCGCCCTTGAAGATCCAGACCTTGACGCCGCAGGTGCCGAAGGTCGTGAACGCGGTCGCAACGCCGTAGTCGATGTCGGCGCGCAGCGTGTGCAGCGGCACGCGACCTTCGCGGTACCACTCCATGCGCGCGATTTCCGCACCGCCCAGACGACCCGAGCAGTTGATGCGGATGCCTTCCGCGCCGAGACGCATCGCCGACTGCACGGCGCGCTTCATGGCGCGGCGGAACGCCACGCGGCGCTCCAGCTGCTGCGCGATCGACTCGGCCACCAACGTCGCATCGAGCTCCGGCTTGCGGATTTCGACGATGTTGATGACGACGTCGGACGAGGTGATGTCCGCGACCTTCTTGCGCAGCTTGTCGATGTCTGCGCCTTTCTTGCCGATCACCACGCCCGGACGGGCCGAGTGGATGGTGACGCGGCACTTCTTGTGCGGACGCTCGATCACGATGCGGGCGACGGCCGCCTGCTTGAGCTCCTTGTGCAGGATCTCACGGATCTTGACGTCCTCGTGCAGCAGCTTGCCGTATTCCTGCTTGCCGGCGAACCAGCGGGAATCCCAGGTGCGGTTGATGCCGAGACGCAGACCGATCGGATTGATCTTTTGACCCATCGTGTTCTCCTGCGCCCTTAAGCGGCGGCTTCAGCTTCGACCTGACGAACGATGATCGTCAGCTGCGAAAATGGTTTGTAGACACGGCCCGAGCGGCCACGGCCGCGAGCGGCAAAGCGCTTCATCACGAGGCCGTTGCCGACGAAGGCCTGCGCCACGACGAGATCGTCGACGTCGAGGTCGTGGTTGTTCTCGGCATTGGCGATAGCCGATTCCAGGCACTTCTTCACGTCCACCGCGATCCGCTTGCGCGAAAACTGCAGATCGGCGAGCGCAGCAGCTGCCTTCCGGCCGCGAATGAGCTGGGCGACCAGGTTGAGCTTCTGCGGGCTCACCCGCAGCATCCGGGCGACCGCCTTGGCCTCGTTCTCGGCGAGGCTCCGTTCGCGCTTAGGTTTGCTCATCGTTTAATCCTCAAGCCTTCTTGGCTTTCTTGTCGCCGGAGTGGCCATGGAAGGTCCGGGTCGGCGAAAACTCGCCGAACTTGTGACCGACCATTTCCTCGTTGACGGCCACCGGCACGTGCTTCTGACCGTTGTAGACGCCGAAGGTCAGGCCGACGAACTGCGGCAGGATCGTCGAGCGACGGCTCCAGATCTTGATGACGTCGTGACGGCCGGACGCGCGGGCAGCATCTGCCTTCTTGAGCAGAGAACCCTCGACGAACGGGCCTTTCCAGACTGAACGAACCATGTCCGGCGTTCCTTACTTCTTCCGCTTGTGGCGGCTTAGGAGAATGAATTTGTTGGTCGACTTGTTGGTGCGGGTCTTCTTGCCCTTGGTCGGCTTGCCCCACGGGGTGACCGGGTGGCGACCGCCCGAGGTACGACCTTCACCACCGCCGTGCGGATGGTCGATCGGGTTCATCGAGACACCGCGGTTATGCGGCTTGCGGCCCAGCCAACGGTTACGGCCGGCCTTGCCGATCGAGGTGTTCATGTGATCCGGGTTCGACACCGCGCCGATCGTGCCGCGGCAACGGCCGTGCACCAGGCGCTGCTCGCCCGAGTTCAGGCGGATGATCACGTAGTCCTGGTCGCGGCCGACGAGCTGGGCATAGGTGCCCGCGGAACGGGCGAGCTGGCCGCCCTTCCCGATCTTGACCTCGATGTTGTGGATGATCGTGCCGACCGGCATGTTGCCGAGCGGCATGACGTTGCCCGGCTTCACGTCGACATAGTTGCCGGCGATGATGGTGTCGCCCACGGCCAAGCGCTGCGGCGCCAGGATGTAGGCCAGCTCGCCGTCCTGATACTTGATCAGCGCGATGAAGCCGGTGCGGTTCGGATCATACTCGAGACGCTCGACCGTCGCGGGGACGTCGATCTTCTCGCGCTTGAAATCCACGGTGCGCAGCGTCTGCTTGTGACCGCCGCCGCGGAAGCGCACGGTGATGCGACCGGTGTTGTTGCGGCCGCCCGAGGAGTGCTTGCCCTCGGTGAGCGCCTTGACCGGCTTGCCCTTGTAGAGGGCCGAACGATCGACCATGACCAGCTGGCGCTGGCCCGGCGTCGTAGGATTGAATGTCTTCAGTGCCATCGTCGTACGACCTTACAGACCGGTGGTTACGTCGATCCGGTGGCCCTCTTCGAGGGTCACGATCGCGCGCTTGGTGTTCGACTGCGAGCCGAGATTGCCGCGGAAGATCTTGGTCTTGCCCTTGCGGACCAGCGTATTGACGCTCTTGACCTTGACGTCGAACAGCTTCTCGATCGCTTCCTTGATCTGCGGCTTGGTCGCCTTGGCGGCCACCTTGAACAGCACCTTGTTGTGCTCGGATGCGATCGTCGCCTTTTCGGTCACGACCGGCGACACGATCACGTCGTAGTGGCGAGCCTCGATGTTCTTCGTCATTTGAAGCGCGCCTCCAGCGCATCGATGGCGGCCTTGGTCAGAACGAGCTTCTGACGGCGCAGGATGTCGTAGACGTTGATGCCCTGGATCGGCAGCACGTCCATGTTCGGGATGTTGCGAGCCGCAGCGGCGAAGCCATTGTTGAGCTCGGCGCCGTCGATGATCAGCGCGTTGGTCAGGCCGAGCCCCGAGAAGTGACCGAGCAGCGCCTTGGTCTTGGCGGCTTCCAGCGCGGCCTTGTCGATCACGACGAGATCGCCGTCCTTGGCCTTGGCCGAGAGCGCATGCTTCAGCGCGAGCGCGCGGACCTTCTTCGGCAGGTCGGTGGCGTGCGAACGCACCACCGGACCGAAGGCACGGCCGCCGCCGCGGAACTGCGGCACGCGGGCCGAGCCGTGACGAGCACCGCCGGTGCCCTTCTGCTTGTACATCTTCTTGCCGGTGCGCCAGATCTCGGCGCGGCCCTTGGCCTTGTGCGTGCCGGCCTGGCGCTTGTTGAGCTGCCACTGCACACAACGTGCAATGATGTCCTGGCGCGGCTCGAGGCCGAAAATGGTGTCGGACAGCTGGACCGAGCCGGCTTCCTTACCTTCGAGGGTGGTGACCTTCAATTCCATCTCACGCACCCTCCTGCTGGGCCGCAGCCTCGGCTTCGCCACCCGCAACCTTGAACTTGCCGGGCTTCGGAGCTTCCTTCGGCAGCGGCTTCTTGACGGCGTCGCGCACGCGAATCCAGCCGCCCTTGGAGCCGGGAACGGCGCCTTCGACGAGGATCAGGCCACGCTCGACATCGAGCTGAACGACGCGAAGGTTGAGCGTGGTGATGCGGTCGACACCCATATGGCCGGGCATCTTCTTGTTCTTCCAGGTCTTGCCGGGGTCCTGACGGCCACCGGTCGAACCGATCGAGCGGTGCGAGACCGAGACGCCGTGGGTGGCGCGCAGACCGCCGAAGTTCCAGCGCTTCATACCGCCGGCGAAGCCCTTACCGACCGAAGTGCCGGTGACGTCGACGAACTGGCCAACGACGAAGTGGTCGGCAAGGATCTCGGCGCCGACCGGGATCATCTGATCCGCGGAGACTCGGAATTCCTCGACCTGCCGCTTCGGCTCGACCTTGGCGACCGCGAACTGGCCGCGCTCCGCCTTGGGCATGTAAACGGTCTTGCGGCTGCCAGAACCAAGCTGGAGCGCGACGTAACCGTTCTTCTCTTCGGTGCGGTGGCCTACGACCTGGCAATTGCCGAGCTTCAGCACGGTCACGGGGATATGTTCGCCGGCCTCTGTAAAGACCCGCGTCATCCCGACCTTTTGTGCGATCACTCCGGAGCGCATCGGCTTGCTTCCTGTTCTTTCTGTCCGCTTGCGCGAACGGGATCCAAAAATCTTAGAGCTTGATCTCGACGTCGACACCGGCGGCCAGGTCGAGCTTCATCAAAGCATCGACGGTCTGCGGGGTCGGATCGACGATGTCGAGCAGGCGCTTGTGAGTGCGCATCTCGAACTGCTCGCGGCTCTTCTTGTCGACGTGGGGCGAACGGTTGACGGTGAACTTCTCGATGCGGGTGGGCAGCGGAATGGGTCCGCGGACCTGCGCGCCGGTGCGCTTCGCCGTGTTCACGATCTCGCGGGTCGACGTATCGAGGATACGATGGTCGAACGCCTTGAGACGGATACGAATGTTTTGGCCGTTCATTGCCGTGCTTTCTCTAGTGAGTGGCGAGTAGCGAGTAGCGAATAGAATTCCCTATTCGCCACTCCCCATTCCCTATTCGCTTGTTACTCGATGATCGAGGCGACGACGCCGGCGCCGACGGTGCGGCCACCTTCGCGGATCGCGAAACGGAGCTTCTCTTCCATCGCGATCGGCACGATCAGGTGCACTTCCATCGCGATGTTGTCGCCCGGCATCACCATCTCGGTGCCTTCCGGCAGATGCACGACACCGGTCACGTCGGTGGTGCGGAAGTAGAACTGCGGACGGTAGTTGGTGAAGAACGGGGTGTGGCGGCCGCCCTCTTCCTTGGTGAGGATGTAAGCCTCAGCCTTGAACTTGGTGTGCGGCTTGACCGAACCCGGCTTGCACAGCACCTGGCCGCGCTCGACGTCTTCGCGCTTGGTGCCGCGGAGCAGCGCACCGATGTTGTCGCCGGCCTGGCCCTGATCGAGCAGCTTGCGGAACATTTCGACGCCGGTGACGGTCGTCTTCTGGGTCGCACGGAGACCGACGATCTCGATTTCCTCGCCGACCTTGACGATGCCGCGCTCGACACGGCCGGTCACCACGGTGCCGCGGCCCGAGATCGAGAACACGTCTTCAACCGGCATCAGGAACGGCTGGTCGATCGGACGCTCCGGCTGCGGGATGTACTCGTCGACGTTCTTCATCAGCTCGAGAATGGCGTCGTGACCGAGCTTCTTGTCGGAGTCTTCGAGAGCGGCGAGCGCCGAACCCTTGATGATCGGGATCTTGTCGCCCGGGAAGTCGTACTTCGAGAGCAGTTCGCGAACTTCGAGCTCGACGAGCTCAAGCAGTTCCGGATCGTCGACCATGTCGCACTTGTTCAGGAACACGACCAGCGCGGGCACGCCGACCTGGCGGGCGAGCAGAATGTGCTCGCGCGTCTGCGGCATCGGGCCGTCAGCAGCCGACACGACCAGGATCGCACCGTCCATCTGGGCGGCGCCGGTGATCATGTTCTTCACGTAGTCGGCGTGGCCGGGGCAGTCGACGTGGGCGTAGTGGCGGTTCGGCGTCTCGTACTCGACGTGTGCGGTCGAGATCGTGATGCCGCGCGCCTTCTCTTCCGGCGCCTTGTCGATCTGGTCGTACGCGGTGAACGTTGCACCGCCGGCTTCGGCGAGAACCTTGGTGATCGCCGCGGTCAGCGACGTCTTGCCATGGTCGACGTGACCGATGGTGCCGATGTTGCAGTGCGGCTTGTTACGTTCAAACTTTGCTTTGGCCATTTGACTCTCCGTTCAATCGTCAGTTCGTGACCGACGACAATCAGGCAAACTTCTTCTGGACTTCTGCCGACACGTTGGCCGGCGCTTCTGCGTAGTGGTCGAACTGCATGGTGAAGGTTGCGCGACCCTGGCTCATCGAGCGCAGGTTATTCACGTAACCGAACATGTTCATGAGCGGCACCATCGCGTTGATGACGTTGGCGTTGCCGCGCATGTCCTGCCCCTGGATCTGACCGCGCCGGGAATTCAGGTCGCCGATGACCGAGCCGGTGTAGTCTTCCGGGGTCACCACTTCGACCTTCATGATCGGCTCGAGCAGGACGGACTTGCCCTTCTGCAAGGCTTCGCGGAATGCCGCGCGCGATGCGATTTCGAAGGCGAGCGCCGACGAGTCGACGTCGTGATACTTGCCGTCGACGAGCTGAACCTTGACGTCGACCACGGGGAAGCCCGCGACCACGCCAGAGCTCATCACGCTGTTGAGGCCCTTTTCGACGCCGGGGATGTATTCCTTCGGAACCGCACCACCGACGATCTTGGACTCGAACTCGTAGCCCTTGCCGGGCTCGTTCGGCTCGACCACGATCGACACTTCCGCGAACTGACCGGTACCGCCGGTCTGCTTCTTGTGGGTGTACTTGACCTCGGCCTTCTTGGTGACGCGCTCACGGAACGCAACCTGCGGCGCGCCGATGTTGGCGTCGACCTTGTAGGTGCGCCTGAGGATGTCGACCTTGATGTCGAGATGGAGCTCGCCCATGCCCTTCAGGATGGTCTGGCCGGACTCCTGGTCGGTCGACACGCGGAAGGACGGATCTTCCGCAGCGAGCTTGGCCAGCGCCACGCCCAGCTTTTCCTGGTCGGCCTTGGACTTCGGCTCGATCGCGATCTCGATGACCGGCTCGGGGAATTCCATCTTCTCCAGGATCACCTGCTTGTCGGGATCGCACAGCGTGTCACCGGTGCGCGCTTCCTTCAGGCCGGCCAGCGCGACGATGTCGCCGGCATAGGCTTCCTTGATGTCTTCGCGGTTGTTCGCATGCATCAAGAGCATGCGCCCGATGCGCTCCTTCTTCTCGCGGGTCGAGTTCACGACGCCGGTGCCGCTCTGCAGAACGCCGGAGTAGATGCGGCAGAAGGTGATGGTGCCGACGAACGGGTCGTCCATGATCTTGAACGCGAGCAGCGCGAGCGGCTCCTTGTCGTCCGCCTTGCGCACGACCTCGTTGCCGCGGTCGTCGGTGCCCTTGATCGCGGGCACGTCGATCGGCGACGGCAGATAGTCGACGACGGCGTCGAGCAGCGGCTGCACGCCCTTGTTCTTGAAGGCCGAGCCGCACAGCACGGGATAGAACGCGCCGGTCAGGACCGCCTTGCGGATCAGCCGCTTCAGCGTCTCTTCGTCCGGCTCCTTGCCGTCGAGATAGGCGGCCATGGCGTCGTCGTCGAGCTCGACGGCGGCTTCCACCATCTTCTCGCGATATTCCTTGGCCTGCTCGACGAGATCCTCGGGAATGTCGACATAGTCGAACTTCGCGCCGAGCGATTCATCGTTCCAGATGATGCCCTGCATCTTCACGAGGTCGACGAGACCCTTGAAGTTGTTCTCGGCGCCGATCGGAAGCTGGATCGCGATCGGCTTGGCGCCGAGGCGGTCGACGATGTCGGCCAGGCACTTGAAGAAGTCGGCGCCGGTCTTGTCCATCTTGTTGGCGAAGACGATGCGCGGAACCTTGTACTTGTCGCCCTGGCGCCAGACGGTCTCGGTCTGGGGCTCGACGCCCTGGTTGGAGTCGAGCACGCAGACGGCGCCGTCGAGCACGCGCAGCGAACGCTCGACTTCGATGGTGAAGTCGACGTGGCCGGGGGTGTCGATGATGTTCAGACGCTTGCCGGCCCAGAACGCGGTGGTCGCAGCCGAAGTGATCGTGATGCCACGCTCCTGCTCCTGCTCCATCCAGTCCATCGTCGCGGCACCTTCGTGCACTTCGCCGATCTTGTGGCTCTTGCCGGTGTAATAGAGGATGCGCTCGGTCGTCGTCGTCTTGCCGGCATCGATATGCGCCATGATACCGAAGTTGCGGTAATTCTCTATGGCATGAACGCGGGGCATTGGGTGTTCCTTAGATTCCGTGTTTCGCCGTTACCAGCGATAGTGCGAGAAGGCGCGGTTGGCTTCCGCCATCCGGTGCACGTCTTCGCGCTTCTTGACGGCGTTGCCACGGTTGTTCGACGCGTCCAGCAGTTCGGCCGACAGCCGCTCGGTCATGGTCTTCTCGTTGCGATCGCGAGCAGCGGAGATCAGCCAGCGGATGCCCAGCGCCTGACGGCGGGTCGAACGAACCTCGACCGGGACCTGGTAGGTCGCGCCGCCGACGCGGCGGGAGCGCACTTCGATCGTCGGCATGACGTTCTCGAGTGCCTGCTCGAACACGCCGAGCGGGTTCTGCTTGGTCTTGGTTTCGATGATACCGAACGCACCGTAGACGATGCCTTCGGCGACCGACTTCTTGCCGGCGTACATCACCGAATTCATGAACTTCGTGACGATGATGTTCCCGAACTTCGGATCGGGGAGAACTTCGCGCTTTTCCGCTGAGTGGCGACGAGACATGGACCTGGTTCCCGCTTACTTCGGACGCTTCGCGCCGTACTTCGAACGACGCTGCTTACGGTTCTTGACGCCCTGGGTATCCAGAACGCCGCGGAGGATGTGATAGCGCACGCCGGGCAAGTCCTTGACGCGACCGCCGCGGATCATGACCACCGAGTGCTCCTGGAGGTTATGGCCCTCACCGGGGATGTAGCCGATCACCTCGAAGCCGTTGGTCAGGCGCACCTTGGCGACCTTACGAAGCGCCGAGTTCGGCTTCTTCGGGGTCGTGGTGTAGACGCGGGTGCAAACACCACGCTTCTGCGGCGACTGCTGCAGCGCCGGCACCTTCTTGCGCGACTTCTGCACTTCACGCGGTTGAGCGATCAGCTGGTTGATCGTCGGCATCCTGGCCTTACCCTTTGTTCTGTTGCAGATCCTTCCGGATCCGCTGTCTTGCCGCAGCCCGTTGCCGGGACCGCAAATTCTTTCGAGCCACCCGCCCGACGAGGTCGCCTTCGGCGGAACAATCCGCACAAAGCGAAATCGCGCCAACCGCCCCATCAACGGGCGGAAAGCGCTTCGACGCCACAGAGGACCGCAGTCTTGAGGCCGGTCAGCGTAAAGCCGCGGCCCGCGCACTGAGGTCATGCATCCGAATTCGATCTCTAGAGAACGTGCTCAAGAGAACTAAAATCGCACTGGCATTGCCTAGCTATGATCGACAGCGTTTGAGCGGCATTCGTCGAGGTTGGTGCCCGTCTTGCGCGACCCCTGCTGATCTAGTCCTTGTGGGATCTAGTTCTTGGGGATCTAACGGGTGGCCCGTTCCGACGCTGGCGATGCTCACCGCCTGTCGTTAAGTGAGGCGCTTTCTATAAGTGAGAGTCGGTCAAGTCAAGGCGAAACGACAGTCACAAGGCGCTCAGGAGCCTGTCAAAATCGCTGTTTGCCACCCTCGCCGCGTCACCCGGATATGGGAGCGCAGCACCCATTTCGCCAGCTCGACGAACATTTATATCCGGGCGAAATGTAACTTTATAACGATCCGCGAAGGTTTTTTGGGCTCTTCAAGCGTTAATGAGCGTTAATCTCTTCCCTTCGACAGCAATCGGCATCGGGAACGTTACCAAAAAATGGGCGAAAGGTCGCCGGCGCGACCAACGTCCGTGACATCGGGTCCCGACCGATTCACTCTGAGAGGTATCCGGCCGAGCTCTCGAATCGAGGAGTTCATCGGTCCATGCGCCCCCGCGAATGCCGATGACCGGAATCACAGAATCGGTGCGGCCCGACTCACCCCTCCCCGTCGCCGTCCTCGTCCTCATCATCCTCGCGGTCGTCTTCATCGTCATCGTCTCTGCCGTCGTCGGCGTGAGCCGCCGCGCCATGCGGCTGGTGGATCTGGTCGTTCCACAGCTTGCGATAGGTGCCGTTCTTGGCGAGCAGCTGGGCATGCGAGCCGCGTTCGATCGCCCTGCCCGCGGAAATCACGATGATTTCGTCCATCTCGACCACCGAGGTCAGCCGGTGGGTCGACCAGATCATGGTGCGGCCCTTGGCGACCTTGAGCAGCGTCCGGTTGATTGCAGCTTCCGTGGTCTGGTCCAGCGCCGAGGTCGCCTCGTCCAGCAGCAGCACCGAGGGGTTGCGAATGATCGCGCGCGCGATCGCGATGCGCTGGCGCTGGCCGCCCGACAGGGTATCGCCGCGCTCGCCGACCGGCGTGTCGTATCGCTGCGGCAGGCTCATGATGTAGCGATGAATCTCGGCCTTCTTGGCGGCGTCCTCCACCTCCTCGTCACTCGCGCCTTCCTTGCCGAGCCGGATGTTCTCGCGAATCGACATGTTGAACAGCATGTTCTCCTGGAACACCACCGCCATGCTCCGGCGCAGGGAATCCAGCGTCACCTTGCGGACGTCGACGCCGTCGATGGTGACGCGCCCCTCGTTGGGCACGTAGAGCCGCAGGATCAGGTTGAGCAACGTGCTCTTGCCGGAGCCGCTCGGGCCGACGATCGCGATGCGCTTGCCCGCATTGAGCTTGAGACTGAGATTATCCAGCACCGGCGTCTGACTGCCCTCGTACTGGAAGGTGACGTGATCGAAGGTGATGTCGTTGGTGATGCGCGGCAGGTCGGGCGCGCCAGGGCGATCAGCGCTGCGGGTCGGCTGGTCCAGCAACTCCTGGATGTGGCGGATCGCGGCGGCCGAGGAGATCGACACCGGGATGAAATGCATCACATGGGCGATGTTGTAGGAGACCTCCCAGAACGCGCTCTCGAATGTGACGAAGGTGCCGATGGTGATCTGGCCCTTGGTCGCCAGGTACGCGCCGATGGCCAGCACGACCAGGTGCAGCATCAGCACCGAGATGGTCACCGTCCGCTCCACCATGGTGGACAGGAACGCGGCCGAGGCAATCTTGTTGCGCGTCTCGTCGTTGCGGAAGGTGAAGAACCCGAACATCTTGCGCTGCAGGCTGAATGCCTTGATCACGGCTTGCGCCGCCACGTTCTCCTGCACCATGCCGAGCAGCGCGCTCTCGTTGAGCTTCTGCTCGTAATTGGCCTGCACCGCCTTGGGCGTCAGGATCCGCGGGCCGATCAGCGTGATTGGGAACACGAGCAGCGCAACGGCGGCGAGCTGCCAGTTCAAGAACACCATCAGGACGATGCCGGCGATCAATTCCAGAAACGGCAGCGCGGCACTGTTGGCGAAAGTCTTCACCGAGCCTTCGAAGGCCGAGAGGTCGACCGAGAAGCGCGATAAAATCTCGCCGCGCTTGGTGCGGCCGAAATAGGCCGCCGGCAGGTCCTGCACGTGCTCGAACAGGCGCTTGCGGACGTCGGAGATGATACAGGCAGCCAGCCGCGCATCCCAGCGCTCGTACCAGACGGCGACGATCGAGGTGAAGATGCCGGCGACGGCGAGCACGCCGAGGATCTTGTACAGCGCCTGGAAGTCCTCCTCGCCGAGCGCATCGTCGATCAGGAACTTGAGGCTGAGAGGCATGATGACGTTGAACAGCGTCTCGACGAAGACGCCAAACGCCACGAATGACAGCATCCGCTTGTAGTTGGTCAGATGGGGTTTGACGAACCCGACGATGGTGGCGAGCGCGCCCGCAGCCTCGCGTGCGGTAAAGACGACGAGGTCCTCGTCCTCATCGTCGTCATCAAGCTCCAGCTCGTCATCTGCCTCGTCCTCGTCGTCTTCGAGGTCCGGCTTGGCAGAAGCGGCGAGCTTGTCGTCGAGCTCGGCCGCCTCTTCGGCGGCGAGCTTCTGTTTGTCGGGCGGGAGGGGCTTGGACGCCATGAAACCAACCGATGCTGACGGCCGGCATGACCGCAGAGAAAGCAGGAGATAGCGGTAACCGCTATTGCACCGATTCTATGCGATCAAGATGAATTCGGCAAAACAATTGGCGAAGGCGCTCGCTCCAAGCGCCTAATCGTCGTCCTCGTCCCCGACCTTGTCGAAGAAGGAATATCGCAAGCTGTCGGCGTCGGCGTACCACTGCCCCGGCCCCTTGTTGGCGGCGAGCGTCGCCTCCCAGAGCGCATCGGTGCAATCCTTGCGGTGCATCGAGAGGTCGAAACCGTTGCCGAAGAACAGCTCGGACCATTCCCACCAGGTCCCGAGCTTCTTGACCCCGCGCAGGAGGTCGTAGCGGTCAATCAGAGCCGGAGCCATGTCCGAGGTGATCGAGCCGAACACGAGGCCGGTCTTGACCACGCGGTTCAGCTCCTTGATCGCGCGGACCACCTGCTTCGGGGAAACGTGGCAAAGGCTGGTCTCGAACACGAAGTCGAACGCGCCGTCCTTGAACGGCATGTCGGTGATAGAGCCGAGCTTGTTGTATTTCTTCAGCGCCTTCGGCGTCCTGCCGTGGATGGCACGGTTGTTCTCGATGCCGAAGGCATCGATGCCGCGCTCGCGCAGCGCGCCGACCAGCTCACCGCTGGCCGAGCCCGCGACGAGCAGCTTGGCGCCCTTGGTCTTGCCCCAGACGATGCCGAGCAGCCTGGTGAGATAATCGGCGTCGGTGAAGTGGCGCCATGCCTCGTGATAGGGACCGAGGCCACGATAATCCTCGAAATAGCCGCGGTCGATCTTGTCGGAGACCGGCTCGCCATCCTGCGCGCGCTGGCGGCGCAGGCGCATCATCTCGGTCAGGATGATGTCGGTCGCCGCGTCCGAGGAGTCGAGCAGGCCGTTCAGCGTCGAGTCGAACAGATAGTCGCCGACCACCACGATGCCCGGATGCTCCTTCGGCTCCGGCCGGTGATTGGTCATGACGTCGCGCACGGGCAGGCCGCCCGGTATAGCGTTCACGGACGACAGCCAGCGGTGGATCTTGCCTTCCATGAAATGCGAACGCGCATCGCCGAGCGAAGCCGGCAGCGACTTGAGCGCGGCATCGATCAGCTCCTGGTCCGACAGATTGGCAAAGGCCAGCGCGTCGGAGCCGGGAATCAGCCAGTTCAACACGCCGTGCTTGCCGACGTCGTGGCGCGCGCCTTCGTTGTAGACGCAGCAGCCGCCGAAGGCTTCCGACATGAACCAGGCGCCGGAAATCTTCTCGCCCCAGAATGGCGTGTCGAACAGGATCGAGACGCGCAGGTAATGTGCGGGACGGTCGAAATAGGAGACGTGCTTGACCATCGATTTGCGCAGCTGCTCGCCTTCCCACCCCATGGTGGCGAGCCAGGAATGCGGCAGGCAGACCAGCACGAGATCGAAGTCGCGGGTCTCCGGTCCCTTGCCATTCATCATCTTGAGCTGGTAGCGGCCGGTCGGCGCCTTGCCCACGGTGAGCACGCGGTGATTGAGCTGGATGTCGGCGTTGACCTCCGACTGGAGGCACTCGATCAACTGCTCATTGCCGTTCTGGATGGAATACAGGCCAATATAGCCGTCGACATCCATCAGGTAGTTCTTGAGCGCGTTGAGGCCGTTGGTGTTGTGGCTCTCGGTCGCGATATCGGAGCGCGCCATCACCTTGAAGAAACGCTTTGCGGTTTCGTCCTCGACCTCCTCGTCGAGCACCTGCTCGGCGGTCTTGAAGGCCCAGGGATTCTCGTTGTCGTGCGCGCCGACGCCCTCGTAATATTCGACCGGCGACATCACCTCGGCACAACGTTTGCGGAACGCTTCGATCGCGGCCGCGGTCTTGGCGCCGTATTTGCGGCGCATGTCGGGCACGTCGCGCAGCAGCTCGCCGCCGAACTGGACCTGCTCGGCATCCATCGGAATGGTCTGCAGCCCGAAATGCTGAATCAGCTCGCGCAGCGGATCGGGCCCCGTCATCGAGTAGTCGTAGATCTCGGCGACGCCGGCCTCGTACATCGCAGGTGCGGAATCGAACTTGCGCGTGACGATCTTGCCGCCGAGCCGGTCGGAGGCCTCGTAGATGGTGACACGACAGAGATCGCCAAGCTTGCGCTTCAGATACCAGGCACTCATCAGCCCACCGGGGCCGCCGCCTACGATTGCGAGATCAAGCATGTGAGTTCCGTGGTCTCCGGCCCTGCCCCCGTCACGGGATCCACCGGTCTAAACTCTCCTAGCAGAAGCGCTTTTGCGCCTGAAGGAAAGATGAACAAAGGTTGATCCCGCATCGCAGCAGGCAATGAAAGCAGCAAAAAGGCCGGCTTGCGCCGGCCTTTTCATTGTCCTCGGTATTCCTACGGATGAACCATCATTCCGCGGGCGGCAGCGCAGGAAGCTCGGCTTCCGGCGCGGGCGACACGACGGCCGCCTGCTTCTCGCGCTCGTCCAGGATCATATTGTCGCGCTTCACGGCGACTTCGCGGATCTTGGCCATGGAAGCGCCGGTGCCCGCCGGGATCAGCCGGCCGACGATGACGTTCTCCTTGAGGCCTTCGAGCGGATCGACCTTGCCGTTGACCGCCGCTTCCGTGAGGACGCGGGTGGTCTCCTGGAACGAGGCCGCCGAGAAGAACGAGCGGGTCTGGAGGCTCGCCTTGGTGATGCCGAGCAGAACCGGCGTACCCGTGGCGATCTTCTTGCCCTCTTCCTTGGCCTTCTCGTTCAGCGCGTCGAACTCGATCTTGTCGACCTGCTCGCCGGAGATCATGTCCGTGTCGCCCTGGTCGGTGACTTCCACCTTCTGGAGCATCTGACGGACAATCACCTCGATGTGCTTGTCGTTGATGAGCACGCCCTGAAGCCGGTAGACCTCCTGGATCTCGTTGACCAGATAGGCCGCGAGTTCCTCGATGCCCTTGACCGCAAGAATGTCGTGCGGCGCCGGGTTGCCTTCCACGATGAAATCGCCCTTTTCGACGACGTCGCCGTCCTGAAGGTGGATGTGCTTGCCCTTCGGGATCAGGTACTCACGCGCCTCGTCGGTCTTGTCCATCGGCTCGATCGAGATGCGACGCTTGTTCTTGTAGTCGCGCCCAAACCGGATGGTGCCCGAGATTTCGGCGATGATCGCCGCGTCCTTCGGACGCCGTGCCTCGAACAGTTCCGCCACCCGCGGCAGACCGCCGGTGATGTCACGCGTCTTGGCGCTTTCGGTCGAGACACGGGCGAGAATGTCACCCGCCTGGACCTTGGCTCCGATGTCGACCGACAGAATGCCGTCGACCGACAGCATGTAGCGGGCATCGCCGCCGCGGGCGAGCTTGAGCACCTTGCCGTCCTTGCCCTTGACCACGATGGCGGGACGCAGGTCCGCGCCGCCACGCGTCGAGCGCCAGTCGATGACCACGCGCTTGGCGATGCCGGTGGCTTCGTCGAGCGTTTCCGAGATCGACAGACCCTCGATCAGGTCCTCGAAGCCGATGGTGCCTTCCACTTCGGTGAGAAGCGGACGGGTGTACGGGTCCCACTCGACGATGCGCTGGCCACGCTTGACCATGTCGCCTTCGTCGATGTGCAGGCGCGAACCGTACTGGACGCGGTGCGTCGCACGCTCGGTGCCGTCGGCATCGACGATCGCCACCACCATGTTGCGCACCATTGCGACCAGGTGACCTTCGCTGTTGCGGGCGATGGCCTTGTTCCTGATCACGATCTTGCCGTCGAAGTTGGCTTCGACGAACGACTGCTCGTTCAGCTGCGCCGCACCACCGATGTGGAAGGTGCGCATGGTGAGCTGGGTGCCCGGCTCACCGATCGACTGCGCCGCGATGACGCCGACCGCTTCGCCGTGGTTGACCGGCGTGCCGCGGGCGAGGTCGCGGCCGTAGCACTTGCCGCAGATGCCGTTGACGAGTTCGCAGGTCAGCGCCGAGCGGATCTTCACCTCCTGCACACCACCCTGCTGGATGGCGTCCAGATGGCTTTCTTCCATCAGCGTATCGCGCTTGATGATCACCTTGCCCGAGCTGTCACGGATGTCTTCGCAGGCCGTGCGTCCGAGGATGCGCGAACCGAGCGAAGCAACCACGGTGCCGGCATCGACGATGGCACGCATCTTGATGCCGAGCTTGGTGCCGCAATCGCTCTGCGTGATGATGCAGTCTTGCGCCACGTCGACCAGACGACGGGTCAGGTAGCCCGAGTTCGCGGTCTTCAACGCGGTGTCCGCGAGACCCTTGCGGGCGCCATGGGTCGAGTTGAAGTACTCGAGAACCGAGAGGCCCTCCTTGAAGTTCGAGATGATCGGCGTCTCGATGATCTCACCCGACGGCTTGGCCATCAGGCCGCGCATGCCGGCGAGCTGGCGCATCTGGGCCGGCGAACCGCGGGCACCGGAGTGAGCCATCATGTAGATCGAGTTGATGTCGGCATCCGCTCCACTCGCCGTCTTCTTGGTGGAGGAGATCTCCTTCATCATCGCCTTGGCGATTTCTTCCGTGGCCTTCGACCAGGCGTCGACGACCTTGTTGTACTTCTCGCCATGGGTGATCAGACCGTCGTTGTACTGCTGCTCGAAATCCTTCGCCAGCGTACGGGTGGTGTCGACGATCTTCCACTTGGAGTGCGGTACGACCATGTCGTCCTTGCCGAACGAGATGCCGGCCTTGAACGCGTTGTAGAAGCCGAGCGCCATGATGCGGTCGCAGAAGATCACCGTCTCCTTCTGACCGCAGTGGCGGTAGACTTGGTCGATGACGCCCGAGATCTCGCGCTTGGTCATCAGCTTGTTGATGATCTCGTACGGGACGCGCGGGTTCTTCGGCAGCAGATTGCCGAGCATGACGCGGCCGGCGGTGGTCTCGATCCAGCGCTTGGAGATCTTGCCGGTCTCGTCGATGCCTTCCCACCGGTACTTGATCTTGGTGTGGAGGTGGATGACCTTCGCATGCAGCGCGTGCTCGAGCTCAGCCATCTCGCCGAACACCTTGCCCTCGCCGGGCAGGCCTTCGCGCATGATCGAGACGTAGTAGAGGCCGAGCACGATGTCCTGCGACGGCACGATGATCGGCTGACCGTTGGCGGGATGCAGGATGTTGTTGGTCGACATCATCAGGACGCGCGCTTCCAGCTGCGCTTCGAGCGACAGCGGGACGTGCACGGCCATCTGGTCGCCGTCGAAGTCGGCGTTGAACGCGGAGCAGACCAGCGGGTGAAGCTGGATCGCCTTGCCCTCGATCAGCACCGGCTCGAACGCCTGGATGCCGAGACGATGCAGCGTCGGCGCGCGGTTCAGCAGCACCGGATGCTCGCGGATGACCTCGTCCAGGATGTCCCAGACCTCGGGCCGCTCCTTCTCGACCAGCTTCTTCGCCTGCTTCACGGTGGTGGACAGGCCCTTGGCGTCAAGCCGGGAATAGATGAACGGCTTGAACAGCTCGAGCGCCATCTTCTTCGGCAGGCCGCACTGATGCAGGCGCAGCTCGGGACCGACCACGATCACCGAACGGCCCGAATAGTCTACGCGCTTGCCGAGCAGGTTCTGGCGGAAGCGGCCCTGCTTGCCCTTGAGCATGTCGGCGAGCGACTTCAGCGGGCGCTTGTTGGCGCCCGTGATGACGCGGCCGCGGCGGCCGTTGTCGAACAGCGCATCGACCGCTTCCTGAAGCATGCGCTTCTCGTTGCGGATGATGATGTCGGGCGCACGCAGCTCCATCAGCCGCTTCAAGCGGTTGTTGCGGTTGATGACGCGGCGGTAGAGGTCGTTGAGGTCGGAGGTCGCGAAGCGGCCGCCGTCGAGCGGCACCAGCGGACGCAGGTCCGGCGGAATCACCGGGACCACGGTCATGATCATCCATTCCGGCTTGTTGCCGGAGTGGCGGAACGCTTCCACGATCTTCAGGCGCTTGGCCAGCTTCTTGTGCTTGATATCGGAGTCGGTCTCCTGCATCTCCGCGCGCAAGGACAATTCGAGCTTCTCGAGGTCCATGCCCTTGAGCAGCTCGCGGATCGCTTCCGCGCCGATCATGGCGGTGAAGGAATCCTGGCCGTACTCGTCCTGCGCCTTCAGATACTCGTCTTCCGACAGCAGCTGGCGGTCCTTCAGCGCGGTGAGTCCCGGCTCGAGCACGACGTAGTATTCGAAATAGAGGATCCGCTCGAGATCCTTCAGCGTCATGTCCAGCAAGAGGCCGATGCGCGAGGGCAGCGACTTCAGGAACCAGATGTGGGCGACGGGGGCTGCGAGCTCGATATGGCCCATGCGCTCACGCCGGACGCGCGACAGCGTGACCTCGACCGAGCACTTCTCGCAGATGATGCCCTTGTACTTCATGCGCTTGTACTTGCCGCACAAGCACTCGTAATCCTTGATCGGCCCGAAGATGCGGGCGCAGAACAGGCCGTCGCGCTCGGGCTTGAAGGTACGGTAGTTGATGGTCTCCGGCTTCTTGATCTCGCCGTACGACCAGGACAGAATCTTCTCTGGAGACGCGATCGAGATCCGGATCTGGTCGAAGACCTGAGCCGGCGTCGTCGGGTTGAAGAGATTCATAATTTCTTGGTTCATCGTCTTCTCCTCGCATGCCGGTCGCCTCCGGCCGCAAATTCGAAAATCACTTAGCGGGGCGCCCTGCCCTCAAGGCCTCGGGCGGGGCGCCGGTGCCCGGCCGTAAAGGCCGGGCATGAACAGGTCGATTACTCGGCCGCTTCCGACGTCGGCGCCGGTCCCACCTTGGAGTTGTGCAGGTCGACGTTGAGGCCGAGCGAGCGCATTTCCTTGACCAGCACGTTGAACGATTCCGGAATACCGGCCTCGAACGTGTCGTCGCCGCGCACAATCGCCTCGTACACCTTGGTGCGGCCGGCGACGTCGTCCGACTTCACCGTCAGCATCTCCTGGAGCGTGTACGCCGCGCCGTAAGCCTCGAGCGCCCACACCTCCATTTCGCCGAAGCGCTGGCCGCCGAACTGCGCCTTGCCGCCCAGCGGCTGCTGGGTGACGAGCGAGTACGGACCGATCGAACGCGCGTGGATCTTGTCGTCGACCAGATGGTGCAGCTTGAGCATGTAGATGTAGCCCACCGTCACCTTGCGATCGAACGGATCGCCGGTGCGGCCGTCATAGACGGTCGACTGGCCCGAAGCGTCCAGACCGGCAAGCTTCAGCATCTCCTCGATGTCGGCTTCCTTGGCGCCGTCGAACACCGGCGTCGCGATCGGCACGCCGCGGCTCAAGTTGTGGCCGAGCTCGATCAGTTCGTTGTCGTTGAGCGACTTGATCGTCTCGTCCTCGCCGTAGACCTTCTTCAAGGTTTCCTTCAGCGGCTTGATGTCCTGCTTCGACAAATAGGCATCGACCGTCTGGCCGATACGCTTGCCGAGGCCGGCGCAGGCCCAGCCGAGATGGGTCTCGAGGATCTGTCCGACGTTCATGCGCGAGGGCACGCCCAGCGGATTGAGCACGATGTCGGCATGCGTGCCGTCTTCGAGGAACGGCATGTCCTCGATCGGCACGATCTTCGACACCACGCCCTTGTTGCCGTGGCGGCCGGCCATCTTGTCGCCGGGCTGGATCTTGCGCTTCACCGCGACGAAGACCTTGACCATCTTCATCACGCCGGGCGGCAATTCGTCACCGCGCTGCAGCTTTTCGACCTTGTCGAGGAAGCGCTGTTCAAGCCCCTTCTTCGACTCGTCGTACTGCTTCCGCATGGCCTCGATCTCGGCCATCAGCTTGTCGTTCGGCGAAGCGAACAGCCACCACTGCGACTTCGGATACTCCTCGAGCACCGCACGGGTGATCTTGGTGTCCTTCTTGAAGCCCTTGGGACCGGCAATGCCCTGACGCCCCTCGAGCAGCTCGGCAAGACGGTTGTAGACGTTGCGGTCCAGAATCGCCTGCTCGTCGTCGCGGTCCTTGGCCAGACGCTCGATCTCTTCCCGCTCGATCGCCAGCGCACGCTCGTCCTTGTCGACGCCGTGACGGTTGAACACGCGCACTTCCACGATCGTGCCCTGCACGCCCGGAGGAACGCGCAGCGAGGTATCGCGAACGTCGGAAGCCTTCTCGCCGAAGATGGCGCGCAGGAGCTTCTCTTCCGGCGTCATCGGGCTCTCGCCCTTCGGCGTGATCTTGCCGACCAGGATGTCGCCGGCCCGCACTTCCGCACCGATGTAGACGATACCGGCTTCGTCGAGGTTCTTCAGCGCTTCTTCCGAGACGTTCGGAATGTCGCGGGTGATTTCCTCGGGTCCGAGCTTGGTGTCACGGGCCATCACCTCGAATTCTTCGATATGAATTGAGGTGAACACGTCTTCCTTCACGATCCGCTCGGAGAGCAGGATCGAGTCTTCGAAGTTGTAGCCGTTCCACGGCATGAACGCGACGAGCACGTTCCGCCCCAGCGCGAGCTCACCGAGATCGGTCGAGGGACCGTCGGCGATGATGTCGCCCTTCTTGACGATGTCGCCGACCTTCACCAGCGGACGCTGGTTGATGCAGGTCGACTGGTTGGAGCGCTGGTACTTCATCAGCCGGTAGATATCGACGCCCGACTTGGTCGGATCGAGATCTTCCGTGGCGCGGATGACGACGCGGGTCGCGTCGATCTGGTCGATCACGCCGGAACGGCGCGCCGCAATCGCGGCACCCGAGTCACGCGCAACCACGCCTTCCATGCCGGTGCCGACGAACGGCGCCTCGGCGCGAACCAGCGGCACC
>NZ_JALBGZ010000289.1:0-7386 GCF_023006515.1 Bradyrhizobium sp. PRIMUS42 | reverse complement strand
GGCCTGCACGGGCGGGGGCGGCGGGCGGCTCGGCGCCTAAGGCGTAAGCAGGGCCTGCCGTTATATTTGCGCTTGCCCGCTATGGCGCGGGGCGTAACCATCGCGGGGCCGTAACGCCACGCGAGGGTCCCGATGACCAGACTTACCCGCTTCGCCGTCGCACCGCTGCATTCGATGACCCGGCGTCTGGCCGATGTCGCCTCCGCGCGTCTCGCGCCCGATCTCGTCGTCACGGGCGCGCGGGTGCTTTCGACCTATTCGGAGCGCATCCACGCGAACCGCGAGGTCTGGATCACCGGCGGCCGTGTCGCCGCGGTGAAGCCGGCCGGAACAGCCAAGAAGGCGTGGAGCGGCGTCGCGACCTACGACGCGGCCGGCGGCATCATCGCGCCCGGCCTCGTCGATCCGCACATCCACATCGAATCCTCGATGGTGACGGCCTGTGCTTATGCGGAGGCCGCGCTGCTGAACGGCACCACCACGATCTTCTGCGACAGCCACGAGATCGGCAACGTCATGGACGTCGTCGGCGTCGAGGCGATGCTGGAGGACGCGCGGCAAGCGCCGCTGTCGATTTTCCTGACGGTGCCGAGCACGGTGCCGGCGACCTCGGCGGAGCTGGAGACGGCTGGCGGGGATCTCACGCCGGATAAGATCGCCGGCCTGTTCGACCGCTGGCCGGAGGCTGTCGCGCTTGGCGAGAAGATGGACTTTGTGCCCGTCACGATGGGCGACGAGCGTAGTCACGCCATCCTCGCGGCCGCGTTGAAGCGTGGCCGTCCCGTCTCTGGTCACGTCTATGGCCGCGAATTCGTTGCGGCCTATGCGGCATCGGGCGTGACCGATACCCATGAAGCGATCGACCGCGACATCGCCGACGACCTGCTCGATGCCGGCGTCTGGGTGTTCCTGCGCGGCGGTCCACCGACGACGCCCTGGCACTCGCTGCCGCAGGCGATCCGCACGGTCACCGAGTTAGGGGCCTCGCACAAGCGGACGGCAGTTTGCACCGACGACCGCGATGCCGACGATCTCCTGTTGTTCGGTCTCGACTGGGTGGTGCGGGAAGCCGTGAAGGCCGGCATGTCGCCGGAGCAGGCATGGTCGATGGGCTCGCTGCACGGCGCAACCCGCTTCGGCATGGACGGCGACATTGGCGGGCTTGGTGGCGGGCGCCGGGCCGATCTCGTGCTGATGGACGATCAGCTCAAGCCACAATGCACCTGGTACGGCGGTGAGCTGGTGGTCGAGCGCGGCAGGATCACGCCGCTTCTCGATCAGGCGCTATCGCAGCGCTATCAATATCCGAAGGCTGCTTACGCCACCGTCAAACTGCCGGAGACGATGAAGCTGACGCCGGAGCTGCCGGCGAAGGCTTGCACCGTCAACGCGATCAGGACCGCGCTGCCGGGCATCACGCTGATCCACGAGAAGGTCAAGATCGAGCCGGCAAAGGATTGGCCGGAATTGTTCGCGCGCTACGGCCTGTGCTTCGTCACGGTGGTCGAGCGCCACGGCAAGTCGGCTGGCAACGTCGCTTACGGCCTGCTGAAGGATTTTGGTCTGAAGCGCGGCGCGGTCGCCTCCAGCGTCGGCCACGACAGCCACAACATCATCGTTGCCGGCACCAACGAGGCCGACATGCAGGTCGCGATCGCCGCCATCAAGGAGCAACAGGGCGCCGTCTGCCTCGTCGCCGAGGGCAAGGTGAGGGCGCTGGTGCCGCTGCCGATCGCCGGACTCCTGTCCGACAAGCGCGTCACCGAAGTGGCCGAAGAGGTCAAGGTGCTGAAGAAGGAATGGGCGGAAGCCGGCTGCACCATCCCCTACATGGGCTTCAATCTGATTCCGCTATCGGTCATTCCGGAAATTCGTATCACCGACAAGGGCCTCGTGCTGGTACCGCAAATGGAGCTGGCACCGCTGTTCGAGTGAGCGGCAGGCGGCGCGATCAGACGTGTGAAATCACCCAAATCCCGCGAATGACCATTGCATACAAGATCATGGTGGCCATGGACGCGAAGGCAAGCACAATGCCGCCCTTGAGCGGGAGCGGTTCGAGCGCAATCGTCTGGTGGCCTGACAGATAGCGGTGCAGCGCGAACAGCAGAAATGGAATGCCGATCAGGAAAGATTGAAAGTAGATCGCCAGGCCGAGGCCAACCAGTACCCCGATCCATCCCATGATCACGGCAAACGTTCGGTTCACCGAGCCGACCAGTGCATTGAGAATCAGGCCGCCATCGAGTGGATAGATCGGCAGCAGGTTGGCGGCATTGACGATCGCCATCATCTCCGTTGCCTTAAGCAGCTCGATCTTCCCGGTCGCTTGATACATTGCGAACAGTCCGAGTGTCGGAATGAGGCTGAAGCCAGGTCCCATCAGCGCGATAAATCCCAACCGACCCTCGCTTCGATACGCCCTCTTTGGAATCGCGGCGCCGCCGAAGAACGGGATGAGGTAGATGCCGTGAACTCCGACGCCGGTCATCAGCATCGCCACGGCGTGTCCAGCTTCGTGCAAAGCGATTACGATCGACAGCAGCAGCGCGGACTTCAAGCCAAACAAGTAGCAGAAACTGAGCAATGCCAGGACCGACAGCACCAATCCGTGATTGGCAATCGCTGCAAGCTGGCTGTGCGTACCGGCTTCCAATTCGCATTGCTGCTTGATCATGTCCGCCATTCGGCGCAGGCCGATCGGATAGACGATGCGGTCGCTGAAGGAGCGGATGGTCAGTTCGTTGAACATGGTGAGCGCAGTCCCCTCGGGGATGGCTTCGACCGTCAGTCCGGTCTCGCGATCGCGACCGTCTTCCGGCGGGACCGAGAGCGTGTGCTCGACCGCCCGCGAGGTGAAGATGCCCCGGTCTTCGTCGCGTATGATCTCGCGGGAGACCGCCCGTGCCCTGGGTTGGCCGCTGATAGCGACACGCGTCAGCCAAAGACCGTGGTCGTCGGGCAGAGGGCCATGCGAAATCTCGATCACCGGCGGTCCGTTTAGGACGATCAGATTAGCGGTATTGAATCGCCACACGGCCTCGCGCGGCGCCTTGATCAGGACAGTGGACGCAAAGCGCGGTCGATTGCGCGACCGCAACGCATCGAGGAGGCCCTGCAGGACGTAAAAAGCGATACGCAACAACTCGATCGGCAACGCCAGCAATCGCAGCATGTGGGGACTTCCGATAGATACCCTGAGATCATGCAACCTGCGTAGGCGGCTGGGGGTGATCTGGTCAAGCCGAGCTCGACGAGGCTGCACAGATTCTGTCGACGTTCATCGCAAGGGATGCGGCCGTATCCCGGTTTTCATTGATTTGCCGATCTAACCGATTGAAGTGTCCGCTGTTTTTCGGCGCCCGCCGCATCGTGGAAAATAAAATCGATCTCGTTGAGATCGGCTTCTGCACGCCCGATGATCTCGCTCGCTGACGCAATTTGAGCGAGGTCCGATATGGCGAAGATGCGAGCTATCGATGCGGCTGTCCGTATTCTGGAGAAGGAAGGCATCTCGACCGCCTTCGGGGTTCCCGGGGCCGCGATCAATCCGCTCTACTCGGCGCTGAAGAAGCGCGGCTCGATCCGCCACATTCTGGCGCGTCATGTCGAGGGCGCCTCGCATATGGCCGAGGGCTATACGCGGGCCAAGGCCGGCAATATCGGCGTCTGCATCGGCACGTCAGGGCCGGCCGGCACCGACATGATTACCGGGCTTTATTCGGCGATCGCCGACTCCATTCCGATCCTCTGCATCACCGGGCAGGCGCCGCGCGCGCGACTCTACAAGGAGGATTTCCAGGCCGTCGACATCGAGTCGATCGCAAAGCCCGTGACGAAATGGGCGGTGACGGTGCGCGAGCCGGCGCTGGTGCCGCGCGTGTTCAGCCAGGCGTTTCATGTGATGCGCTCAGGGAGGCCGGGGCCTGTGCTGATCGACATGCCGCTCGACGTGCAGCTGGCCGAGATCGAGTTCGACGACGAGACCTATGAGCCGCTGCCGGTCTACAAGCCCACCGCCACGCGCAAGCAGGTCGAGAAGGCGCTGGAGATGCTCAACGCCGCCGAGCGCCCGCTGATCGTCGCGGGTGGCGGCGTCATCAACGCCGACGCCTCCGATCTCCTGGTCGAGTTCGCCGAGATCACCAACGTGCCCGTCGTGCCGACGCTGATGGGGTGGGGCGCGATCCCCGACGATCACGTGCTGATGGCGGGCATGGTCGGCCTCCAGACCAGCCATCGCTACGGCAACGCCACGCTGCTCGAATCCGACTTCGTGCTCGGCATCGGCAACCGCTGGGCCAATCGCCACACCGGTTCGGTCGAGACCTACACCAAGGGCCGCACCTTCGTGCATGTCGACATCGAGCCGACCCAGATCGGGCGCGTGTTCAATCCCGATCTCGGCATCGTCTCGGACGCCAAGGCTGCGCTCGAGCTGTTCGTCGCCGTCGCCAGGGAGTGGCGGCGGTCAGGCAGGCTCCGCGAGCGCCAGGCGTGGCCCGTGGCCTGCCGCGATCGCAAGAAGACCTTGCTGCGCAAGAGCCATTTCGACGACGTGCCGATCAAGCCGCAGCGCGTCTATGAGGAGATGAACAAGGCGTTCGGTCGCGACACCACCTATGTCACCGTGATCGGCCTGTCGCAGATCGCGGGCGCGCAGTTCCTCGGTGTCTACAAGCCGCGCAACTGGATCAACGCGGGGCAGGCGGGGCCGCTCGGCTGGACATTGCCCGCGGCGCTTGGCGTGCGCGCCGCGTGTCCGGATCGCGAGATCGTGGCGCTCTCTGGCGACTACGACTTCCAGTTCCTGATCGAGGAGCTCGCGGTCGGGGCGCAATTCAATCTGCCCTACATCCACGTGGTCGTGAACAATTCCTATCTCGGCCTGATCCGCCAGGCCCAGCGTGGCTTCGACATGGACTATCACGTCCAGCTCTCGTTCGAGAACGTCAATGCGCCGGAGCTCAATGGATATGGCGTCGACCACGTCGCGGTCGCCGAAGGCCTCGGCTGCAAGGCAATCCGCGTCACTGACCCGAAGGACACGCAGGCGGCATTCGCCACCGCGCGCGAATTGATGGCCAAGCACCGCGTGCCCGTGGTGGTCGAGTTCATCCTGGAACGCGTCACCAACATCGCGATGGGCACGGAGATCGACAATATCGTCGAGTTCGAGGAGGTGCTGGACCTTCCGCTCGACGAGGTCGCAACCACACGCGTGTTGCAGCCGGCGGAATAGGAGAGAAGATCATGCCGAAGTTTGCCGCCAACCTCACCATGCTCTTCAACGAGATGCCGTTCCTCGACCGCTTCAGTGCTGCGAAGGCGGCGGGCTTTTCCGGGGTCGAGTATCTCTTTCCCTATGATTTCGAAAAGGCGCAGCTGCGCAAGCAGCTCGAGGCCCACGGCCTGACGCAGGTGCTGCACAATCTGCCGGCGGGCAACTGGGCGGGAGGCGAGCGTGGCATCGCGATCCTGCCCGATCGCACCGCCGAATTCCGCGACGGCGTGTTCCGCGCGATCGACTACGCCAAGGCGCTGGATTGCGAACAGCTCAACTGTCTCGTCGGTATCGCGCCTGCCGATGCCGATCCACGCGAGCTTCAGGAGACGCTGGTCGGCAATCTGCGCTTTGCGGCTTCGACGCTGGCGCGGGAGAACATCAAGCTCCTGGTCGAGCCGATCAACACGCTCGACATTCCCGGCTTCTTCCTCAACGGCACCGAGCAGGCGGTGCAGCTGATCTCGGATGTGCGGTCGAATAACCTCTTCATCCAGTACGACATCTACCACATGCAGATCATGGAAGGCGATCTCGCCCGCACCATGCAGGAATATCTGCCGCAGATCGCCCACATCCAGCTCGCCGACAATCCCGGCCGCCACGAGCCGGGCACCGGCGAGATCAACTACCCCTTCCTGTTCCGCCATCTCGATGCGATCGGCTATCGCGGCTGGATCGGCTGCGAATACAAGCCCCGCACCACGACGCTGGAAGGCCTTTCGTGGCACGCCGCGCAGACGTTCGAGACGTGAGACCACGGTTGCGGTGCGCTCCCTCTCCCGCTTGCGGGAGAGGGCTGGGGAGAGGGTATCTCCACGATGGGAATCTCTGAGGCGCGCCGAGAAAGTCCCAAGGAGGAGAAAGCCCTCACCCGGCACTGCGTGCCGACCTCTCCCGCAAGCGGGAGAGGTGCATCGAGCGCGTGGATCGACTTAGCCCAAATCTGGAGGAATTAGACATGATCGACATCGGCTTCATCGGACTTGGCACCATGGGACGGCCGATGGCCGGTCATCTCCTGGCCGCGGGCCATCGCGTTCTCCTGCACGACGTCGCGCCCGTTGCGCCGGACCTGATTGCGGCCGGTGGCATTGCCTGCAAGTCCAGCAAAGAGGTCGCGGAAGAGGCGGACGCGGTCATCATCATGGTGCCTGATACCCCGCATGTGGAGGCCGTGCTGTTCGGCAAGGACGGGGTCGCCAGCGGCATTTCCAAAGGCAAGATCGTCGTCGACATGAGCTCGATCTCGCCGCTGGCGACCAAGGAGTTCGCGAAGAAGATCGAGGCGCTGGGTGCTGACTATCTCGACGCGCCGGTGTCGGGCGGAGAGGTCGGCGCCAAGGCCGCGAGCCTCACCATCATGGTGGGCGGGCCGGAGCGGGCGTTCAACACCATGAAGCCGGCCTTCGACAAGATGGGCAAGAACGTCACCCGCGTCGGCGCCAATGGCGACGGGCAGACGACGAAGGTTGCCAACCAGATCATCGTCGCGCTGACGATCGAGGCGGTGAGCGAAGCCCTGTTGTTTGCATCGAAGGCCGGAGCCGATCCGGCGCTGGTGCGGCAGGCACTGATGGGCGGATTCGCCTCCTCGCGCATCCTCGAAGTCCACGGCGAGCGCATGGTGAAGCGCAATTTCGATCCCGGCTTCCGCATCGAGCTGCACCAGAAGGATCTCAACCTCGCGCTCGAAGGTGCGCGTGCGCTCGGCCTTGCGCTGCCGAGCACGGCTGTGGCGCAGCAATTGTTCTCGTCCTGCACCGCGCATGGCGGCAAGGGGTGGGATCATTCGGCGATGGTGCGGGCGCTGGAACTGATGGCGGGGCACGAGATCGCTGCTAGCTGAACTGTTACGCCGTAACAGTCTCCAGATCTGGGGTGTCTTTCGCCACGGGGAACCGGAACAACGGCCCGGCCCCGTGGTTGAAGGCGCGTATCAATCACTGGAGGCTTAAGACATGAAAACTCGTCTTGCGATTACGTTGGCTGCCGCGTCGCTGCTGGCGTCGAGCGCAGCCTTTGCCCAGTCGACGACCGAACAAGGCGCCAGGGATGGCGCGCGCGCGGGCGGCGATATCGGTGGTCCGGTCGGCGCGATG
>NZ_JALBGZ010000288.1:0-7394 GCF_023006515.1 Bradyrhizobium sp. PRIMUS42 | reverse complement strand
GGAGCGGGTGCATTGGGTCACCAGCAAGAGCCATCCGGTCGACGTTCACGCCGCGTCCGTGCCGCTGATCGGCTTTCCGACCGGCTGCCTCTACCGGGCCGGCGCCATCCACGCGCTGGAAAGCGTCGGCCGTGCCTGGCACATGGCCTATTCCTCATCGAGCCTTTCCGGCATCCAGGCCGCGGTCGCCGCCGGCATGGGCTTGAGCATCCTGTCGGAGATGTCGATCCAGGCCGACCATCGCGTGCTGACGGCGAAGGAAGGTTTTGCGCCGATCAACAAGACCGAGGTCGCACTGATGGCTTCGCCGGATGCGAGCCCGGCAACGCTGCGGCTTGCGGATCGTCTCGCCGAGTTTTGCGATGCGGTGCAGGCCAAGGCGGCCTGAAGGCGGCTTGAATTCGCGAGGCTTGCCGCCCGCCGCTCAATTCGCCGCCGACATCAGCCTGTCGCCGCACGCATTCGCATAAAACCTGCCGCCGCATTGGCGCTTGATGGCAGCGCAGCGGGCCGCGGGCGACGCGTTCTGCGGGACCGTGAAGCCGCAGCTCAGGCCGTCGGCGCTACGACCGGGTTTGCCGGCGGCAAACGCGGCACTGGAGGCGGTGATGCAGATGACGAGCAGGGCCGCCGCGGCGATTTCGATCAGCAGTCTCATGAAGATGTTCCTCCACACTGAGGGCTGAATTGATCCGCAATCTAGCACCGAATCCCGGGTTTCTCCGTGCTCGTCCGGGTTCCCAAAGCGGCCCGTTCCTTGCATAAATTGACGCCAGCGCAGTGCACGGCCGCGCCGATGACGATTCCGGTGCAGGGGCAAGACGCGTAGGGTGAGTAGTGTTCTTTCGACCAGGAAGTGACGGCTTTGCAAGATCAATCGTTCCAGCCCAGTTTTCCCGCCCCCGGGCAGCCCATCGACGAACTCGCGCTGGCTGAGATCAAGGGCGCGATCCTGGCGAAGCTGCGCCTTGCCATCGGCAAGGACGCAGGGATGGCGACCAAGCACGACTGGTACCAGGCCGCGGCGCTGACGTTGCGCGACCGCATCGTGCATCGCTGGCTCAGCGCCGAGAAGCGCAGCTACGATGCGGGGCGCAAGCGCGTCTACTATCTCTCGCTCGAATTCCTGATCGGCCGCCTGTTCACCGACGCGCTCAACAATATGGGGCTCCTGAAAATCTTCGAGGTTGCGCTCGGCGACCTCGGCGTCTCCCTGCCCGACTTGCGCAAATGCGAGCCGGATGCGGCGCTCGGCAATGGCGGTCTCGGCCGGCTTGCCGCCTGCTTCATGGAAAGCATGGCGACGCTGTCGATCCCCGCGATCGGCTACGGCATCCGCTACGATTACGGCCTGTTCCGCCAGATCATCAATCAGGGCTGGCAGCAGGAATATCCGGACGAATGGCTCGGCTTCGGCAATCCCTGGGAATTGCAGCGGCCGGAAGTGATCTACAACATTCATTTCGGCGGTGGCGTCGAGCATGTCGACGACAAGGGCCGCGACCGCGCGATCTGGCATCCGGGCGAGACCGTGCAGGCGATCGCCTATGATACGCCGATCGTCGGCTGGCGCGGCCAGCACGTCAACGCGCTCCGCCTGTGGTCGGCGCGCTCGCCCGATCCGTTGAAGCTCGACGCCTTCAACAAGGGCGACTATGTCAGCGCCAGCGCCGAGCAGTCGCGCGCGGAAGCGATCTGCAAATTCCTCTATCCGAACGACGAGAGCCCGGCGGGCCGCGAGCTGCGCCTGCGCCAGGAATATTTCTTCGTCTCCGCGTCGCTGCAGGACCTGGTCAATCGTCACCTGACCTCCGACGGGCAGCTTCGCAGCCTCGCGATGAAGGTCGCGGTGCAGCTCAACGACACCCATCCGAGCCTCGCCGTCACCGAGCTGATGCGGATCCTGGTCGACCTGCACAATTTCCGCTGGGACGAGGCCTGGAAGATCACGGTCGCGACGCTGTCCTACACCAACCACACGCTGCTGCCCGAGGCGCTGGAGACCTGGCCGGTCGAGCTGTTCGAGCGGCTGTTGCCGCGGCATCTGGAGATCATCTACCGCATCAACGTGCAGCATCTGGCGCTCGCGGAGGCGCGCTGCCCGGGCGACATCGACTTCCGTGCCTCGGTATCGCTGATCGACGAGAAGAGCGGGCGCCGCGTGCGCATGGGCCAGCTCGCCTTCGTCGGCTCGCACCGCATCAACGGCGTCTCGGGGATGCATTCGGACCTGATGCGCGAGACCGTGTTCCACGACCTCAACCATCTCTATCCCGGCCGCATCACCAACAAGACCAACGGCATCACCTTCCGCCGCTGGCTGATGCTGGCGAATCCGAAGCTGACCGATCTGTTGCGCGAGACCTGCGGCGAGGCCGTGCTCGACGATCCGACCCAACTCTCGCTGATCGAGGCCCGCGCCAGCGACGTCGAATTCCAGAAGAAATTCCGCGCCGTCAAGCTCCACAACAAGACCGTGCTGGCGCGCCTGATCGGCGAGCGGCTCGGCATCAAGGTCGATCCGAACGCGCTGTTCGACGTGCAGATCAAGCGCATCCACGAATACAAGCGCCAGCTCCTCAACGTCATCGAGACGGTCGCGCTGTATCAGGCGATCAAGGACGACCCCAACGGCAATTGGGTGCCGCGGGTGAAGATCTTCGCCGGCAAGGCGGCGGCAAGCTATCGCTACGCCAAGCTGATCATCAAACTGATCAACGACGTCGCGGAGGTCGTCAACAACGATCCCGCGATCGGCGGCAAGCTGAAGGTCGTCTTCCTGCCCGACTACAATGTCAGCCTGGCCGAGGTGATCATTCCCGCGGCCGACCTCTCCGAGCAGATCTCCACGGCCGGCATGGAAGCCTCCGGCACCGGCAACATGAAGCTGGCGCTCAACGGCGCCATCACCATCGGCACGCTCGACGGCGCCAATATCGAGATCCGCGACCATGTCGGCGCGGAGAACATCGCGATCTTCGGCATGGAGGCCGGCGACGTGATGATCCGGCGCAAGCAGGGGTTGGACGCCTCCGACGTCATCCGCAATTCGCCGAAGCTGCAGCGCGCCATCAATGCGATCGGCGCCGGCGAGTTCTCGCCCGGCGATCCCGGCCGCTTCGAATCGATCGCGCACGCGCTGCGCTATCTCGACCATTACATGGTCAGCGCCGATTTCGATTCCTATTACGAGACTCAGCGCGCAGTCGATGCGCGCTGGCTGGTCTCGCCGGCCTGGACACGCGCCTCCATCCTCAACGTCGCGCGCATGGCGTGGTTCTCCTCGGACCGCACCATCCGCGAATACGCCGAGGAGATCTGGAACGTGCCGGTCAATCCGACCACGCCGCAGCTTCCGAATTTGCGCGACGTAGCAGGCTGATTTTCCGCGGCGTGGAAGCGGCGCTACCTGCGAGGTTATTGATCTGGCAGGATAGCAATCATATTACGGCTTGAGCTTTTTCTGGCCGGAGTCGATCGTGCCTGTCGGCGAGTATATGAGCCCGGATGGGCAGCTTCGATTGCTGGTCATATGTCCCGATGGGGACTGGACGCTGGGTTTTGACGGTTTCCCCTGGCACACGCACGGCAGCATCCTTGCCAGTCTTTCAGGAAAGGACGAGGAAACTGCCATCGACGACTTCGTTGCCGACCTGACCAGCGGCAAGAGCATCATTGCGCTGAAGCGCATAGGGGGCTCGATCGCGGATGCCTGGGTTACAGATGATCCGGCGGACGACGTTTTGAGTTCGCAGCAGTATGGCCCTGGTGATGAGACGATGGAGTTTCGTCGTTGGGACGGAAGCTCAGTAGAGGTCTAATCCAATGCACGCCAAGCTCCCGCACCCATTCGACGACGCCACCCGCATCACCGCGGGTGACAGCAGCTGGCAGGGGCACACCAGCGACGATTACTGGGCCTTTGTCGGTCCGTTCGGCGGCGCCACGGCTGCGACCATCCTGCGCGCGCTGATCGAGCATCCAGAGCGCGCCGGCGAGCCGCTGGCGCTGACCGTCAATTACTGCGCGCCGATCGCGAAAGGCCCGTTCGATCTCGACCTGCGGCTGGTGAAGGCCAACCGCTCCAGCCAGCACTGGAGCGTCGAACTGTCGCAGGGCGGCGGCGAGGTCGCAACGCTTGCCACCGCCGTGTTCGCCGAGCGCCGGCCGTCCTGGGAGCACAGGGTGGCGCAATATCCTGAGACCAAGCCGTTCGAGCAGACGCTGCCGTTTCCAAAAATCGCGGCGTCCTGGGCCAACCAGTATGAATTCCGCTTCGTCGAGGGCGAGATGCGGATCGGCCCGCCGCAGGCCGAGCTCGCCGGCACCTATTCAAAGCTCTGGATCAGCGACCGCACGCCGCGCAAGCTCGACATGCTGTCGCTGATGTCGATGTCGGACGCCTTTTTCGGCCGCGTCTTCCACGCGCGGCGCGCGCTGGTGCCGTTCGGCACGGTGTCGCTGACGACGTATTTCCACACCGACAGCGACGAGCTCGCGGCGGAGGACGTCACGCGCGTGCTCGCGACGGCAGACGCAAAGATCCTCCACAAGAGCTACGCCGACCAGAATGCCGAGCTGTGGTCGCCGAACGGAAGGCTGCTCGCGACCAGCACGCAGATCGCGTATTTCAAAGCCTAGCTGCTTCCACGATCTCGTCATTGCGAGCGCAGCGAAGCAATCCAGACCGTCTCCGCGGCGGGATTCTGGATTGCTTCGCTACGCTCGCAATGACGCATGGAGAGATTATACCCACAAACAAAAAGGGCGGCCTCGCGGCCGCCCTTTTGCATTTCAAACGTTAGTGCCTCACTCCGCCGCGAGCTTCACGTCCGGCGCGGCGGCGCGCACCTCGGCGTCGACCTGGGCTTCGAACTTGGCGAAGTTCTTCTGGAACATGCCGACCAGCGCGCGGGCGGTCTTGTCGAACTCGTCCTTGTCCTTCCAGGTGTTGACCGGGTTGAGGATCTCGCTCGGCACGCCCGGCAGCGCGGTCGGGACCGCGAAGCCGAAATATTTGTCGGTGCGGAATTCGACGTTGCGAAGCGAGCCGTCGAGCGCGGCGGTCAGCAGCGCGCGCGTCACCTTGATCGGCATGCGCGAGCCGACACCGTATTTGCCGCCGGTCCAACCGGTGTTGACCAGCCAGCAATCGACATTGTGCTGGGCGATGAGGTCACGCAGCATGTTGCCGTAGACGGATGGATCGAGCGGCAGGAAGGGCGAGCCGAAGCAGGTCGAGAATTCCGGCTGCGGCTCGTTGCCGAGACCGCGCTCGGTGCCGGCGACCTTGGCGGTGTAGCCGGACAGGAAGTGATACATCGCCTGCGCCGGCGTGAGCTTGGCGATCGGCGGCAGCACGCCGAAGGCGTCGGCGGCGAGCATCACCACGTTCTTCGGCTGCGGCGCGCGGCCGGTGCGCGATGCGTTCGGGATGAAGTCGAGCGGATACGCAGAACGCGTGTTCTCGGTCTTGGAGCCATCGTCGAAATCCACCACGCGGGTGTCATCGTCGAGCACGCAATTCTCGAGCACCGCGCCGAAGCGCGTCGAAGCCGCGTAGATCTCGGGCTCTGCCTCCTGCGACAGCTTGATGCACTTGGCATAGCAGCCGCCCTCGAAATTGAAGACGCCGTTCGGGCCCCAGCCATGCTCGTCGTCGCCAATCAGCGTGCGGTTGGGATCGGCCGACAGCGTGGTCTTGCCGGTGCCTGATAGCCCGAAGAAGATCGCCGCGTCGCCCTTGGCGCCGACATTGGCCGAGCAGTGCATCGGCATCACGCCGCGCTCGGGCAGGTAATAGTTCAGCGTGGTGAAGACCGACTTCTTCATCTCGCCGGCGTAGTAGGAGCCGCCGATCAGGACGATCTTGCGGGCGAAATCGATCGCGACCACGTTCTCCGACTTGCAGCCATGGCGCTTCGGATCGGCGCGGAAGCTCGGCATGTCGATGATGGTGAGCTCCGGCGTGAAGCTCGACAGCTCGACCGCCTCGGGGCGGATCAGCAGCGTGCGGATGAACAGCGAATGCCAGGCGAGCTCGGTGAAGACGCGGGTCTTGATCCGGTAGGCCGGATCGGCGCCGCCGTAGAGATCCTGCGCGAACAGGCTCTTGCCTTCGGCGTGCTTGAGGAAGTCCTGGTAGAGCGTCTCGAACTGCTCCGCGGTGATCGACTGGTTGCCGGCCCACCACATCTTCTTGTCGGTGGTGGCGTCACGCACCGTGAACTTGTCCTTGGGGCTGCGGCCGGTGAACTCACCGGTGTCAGCGCAGAGCGCGCCGTCGGCAGACAACACCGCCTCGCCCGCTGCGAGCGAGTATTGATAGAGTTGCGGCGCACCGAGGTTCCAGTGAACCTGCTTGAGATTCTTTAAGCCGAATTTGTCGGCGCCGAAGGCACCGTTGCGCACGCCCGTCTCTTGCACGAAAAATCCTCCTAGAACCCGCGACACTCAGCGCGATCATGCTTTGGCGCCGTCGCGGTCACCGTGAATAATAGGCCATCCGGCCTCGGCTGGGCGACCTAATAATGATGAACGCTGGCGTTGCCAAGCTGATCCCGTAGGATTTGGTTTATTCAAGGACCGCGCCAAACGTCGCGCATGTCAGCCCTGAGCAGGTACATCAAAAAATCACGAATGATCGCGCAACCAAATGCCTGTTTGCGTGTTACTTCCGGTTATTGCGACGCACAATCCCTGTGGCGTCTTCTTATCTTACCTCCCCTTCGCCGATCAGTGCGAACGGCCCCCACATCGCGGGGTAGGCGTTGCGCGGCGACGAGGTGTCGTCGACAAACGTCAACATCGCGCGGCGCAAGGCTTCGGCACGACCGATCTTTGGTTCTTTCTTGAGCAGGTCGAAAGTCGACGTCGTCAGGCGGGTGGCGGCTTCCGAATCCACGGCCCAATGCGAGACCAGAAGCGCGCGGGCACCCGCATAGAAGAACGAACGCGCCAATCCCGACAGCGCCTCGGCGCCGGGCTTGTCGCCGGCGATGGTGTTGCAGGCGGACAGCACCACCCAATCGGCGTTGAGCTTGAGCTGGGCCACCTCGCTCGCGGTCAGAAGACCATCGTCGAGCTCCGACGGCTGATCGGGAATGGACAACGCAAGCGAGGGCTCACCCAGTCCCTTGACGTCGCCGGCAACGAGGCCATGGGTGGCAAAGTAGACGATGCCGTATTGAGCAAGCGCTGCACGCTTCAGCGTCGTTTCGCTGGCATCGCGGCCGAGATGGATGTCGGCATCTGTGGCGCCGATGTCCTTCGCCACCGCGTTCAGCTCGTCGGCGGTATCGGGCAGTTGCGGCAGCGCTTTCGCAAGCTGCGCGCGATCGACGCCGGCGCCGCGCCAGAAATCGGTATAGGCGCTCGTCGCGATGCTGCGCGCG
>NZ_JALBGZ010000287.1:0-7398 GCF_023006515.1 Bradyrhizobium sp. PRIMUS42 | reverse complement strand
AAGAGCGCGACTCTGCGGTCGGCGAGACCGTCAACCTCGCCGCGCGCCTGCAAGGCCTGGCGCCGCCCAACGGCGTCGTGATCTCCGCCTCGACCCAGTCGTTGCTGAAGGGGAAGTTCGAATTCCGCAATCTCGGCGTCCATGACCTGAAGGGCATCTCCGAGAAGACGCAGGCCTGGCACGTGATGCGCGCCTCGCGGGTAGAGACTCGCTTCGCCGCCGCCATGGGCACGCGGCTGACGCCGCTCGTCAACCGCGAGGAGGAGATCGCGCTGCTGATGGGCCGCTGGCAGCAGGTCAAGGACGGCGACGGCCAGGTCGTGGTCAAGTTCGGCGAGCCCGGCATCGGCAAGTCGCGCATCATCCAGGAAATCTTCGAGCGGATCTCGGGCGACCGCCATGGACAGGTCTCGTTCCAGTGCTCGCCCTATTACACGTCCACGGCGCTCTATCCGTTCGCCGAGCAGCTCAGATTCTCTCTCGGCCTCGACCGCGATGATCCGTCCGCACTGTCGCTGACGAGCCTCGAGACCGCGATCGCCACCGCTCATGGCGACATCGAGCAGGTTACGCCGCTGTTTGCCGCGCTGCTGTCGATACCGACCGCAGACCGCTATCCGCCGCTCGAGCTGTCGCCGCAGCAGCAGAAGGATGCGACCGTCGCGGCGCTGGTCAATCACTTCCTGGGCCTTGCGCGCGAGATGCCGCTCGTGATCGCATTCGAGGATCTGCACTGGATCGATCCGACCTCCCGTGAGGTGATCGACCTTCTGGTCGATCGGGTGCAGAACCGGCCGATCCTGGTCATCATCACCGCGCGGTCCGAATTCCAGCCGAGCTGGAACGCGCATTCGCACATCACGACGCTGGTGCTCAACCGCCTGAGCCGGCAGTTGCGCACCACGCTGGTGGAGCGCGTCGCCGGACGCGAGCTGCCCAAGGAGGTCGTCGAGGAGATCATCGTCAAGACCGACGGCGTGCCGCTGTTCCTGGAAGAGCTCACGAAAACCGTCCTCGAATCCAACCTCTTGACCGAGCGGCACGGGCGCTACGTCCTGTCGGGCCCGTGGCGGCAGCTTGCGATCCCGGCAACCCTGACCGACTCGCTGATGGCGCGGCTGGACCGCATGGGTCCGTTCAAGCGGATCGCCCAGATCGGCGCCACCATCGGCCGCGAATTCTCCTACGAAACGCTGCATGCCGTCGCCAACACGCCGGCTGAGCAGATCGAGGCCGCGCTCAATCATCTGGAGCAGGCGGGGCTGATCATGCGCCGCGGCCATCCGCCGGACGCGCTTTATTCCTTCAAGCACGTGATGATCCAGAACGCCGCGCATGCGAGCCTCTTGCACAGCGAGCGGCGCAAGCTGCATTCGCGGATCGCCCATGTGCTTGCCGAGATGTATCCGGAGAAGACCGAGCGCGAACCGGAGTTGCTCGCCCATCACCTGACCGAGTCCGGCCAGAGCGAGGGCGCCGCCAGTTTCTGGCTCAAGGCCGGCAAGCAGGCGGCCAGGAGCGGCGCCAATCTGGAGGCGATCGGTCACCTGCGCCGTGGCCTGAGCGTCGTGCAGGCCAATGCGCGGATGCAGGGCGCAGACGAGATGGAGCTCGATCTGCGCATCGCGCTCGGCAATGCGCTGATCTCCGCCAAGGGCTATGCGGTACAGGAGGTCGAGGAGAACTACATCCGCGCGCTCGAGCTCGGTCAGCAGCTCGACGACGACGAAAAGGCCTTTGCCGCCACCCGCGGCCTGTGGGTCTGCCATTTCATCCGCGCCGATCTCACCCGCGCGCACGATCTCAGCGTCGAGCTGCTGAAATTCGCCAAGCGCGAGCGGCTGAACGAACGGACGCAGCCGGCGCAGCAGACCGGCTATCTGATCGAAGCGCACCGCTCGATCGCGATGACCATGCTCTATCGCGGGCGCTTTGCTGCGTCCCAACATCATTTGCACCGCTGCATCAATCTCTACAGCCCCGATTTGCACTCCGACCTGATGGAGCGGCACGGCACCGATCCTGGCGTGGTCTCGCTGTCCTATCTGGGCTACCTCCTGTGGTTCCTCGGCCAGCCCGACGCGGCGCGCCAGCACAGCGAGCAGGCGATCGCGAATGCCGAGAAGATTCGCCATCCCTTCACGCTCGCCTTCGCGCTCGTGTTCGGCGCCTATCTCTGCCAGCATCTGCGTGATGTCGAAGGTACGCGCGACCACGCCAACCGCGCCATGATCATCGCCACCGAGCACAATTTCCTGCATTGGAAGCAGCAGGCCGCGATCCTGCGCGGCTGGGCGCTGGCTCAACTCGGCGAGGCGGATGAAGGCCTCAGCCAGATGCGCTTCGGCCTCGACGAGTACGAGGCGATGGATTCCTGGCTCGCCGGCTGCTGGTTCCGCTGCCTGCTCGCGGAAGCCTATGCCAAGGTCGGGATGCGCGAGGCGGCCTTGCGCGCGCTTGACGGCGCGCTCGCGACCGCCAGACGCACCGGCGATCATTCCTATCTCGCCGAAGTCTATCGCCTGCAAGGTGAGATCACGATATCGGACGGCGATCCGGCCTCGGTGCAGGAGGCTGCGGATCTGTTCACCCTGTCGCTGGAGATCGCGCGCAAGCAGGGCGCGCTGTCCTGGGAGCTTCGCACTGCCGTCAGTCTGGCGCGGCTGTCGCTCGACGCCGGTAAGCGCGAGCATGCGCGCCTCCTGATCGTGCCCGTTGTCGCCAAGTTCAGCGAGGGTTTTAATACGCCGGACCTGAAGCAGGCGATGCAGCTCGTCAACGAGCTCGGCACGGATGCGCCGGTCCGCGAACAGGCCGCTCCGTGACATGAGCGATCTTGCCGCCGCGCGCGCGCGTTACGTCGCGTTGATTGCGAGGCGCGAGCGGATTTCCTCGCCGCGCCTGCTCGAAGCGCTCGCCGCTGTTCCGCGCGAGGCATTTCTGGGAAAAGGGCCTTGGCGCATCAAGAGCGAGGCGGCGCGCAGCTACCGGCTGACGCCCAGTGCCGATCCCGGTCATCTCTACGACAATGTATTGGTCGCGATCGACGCGCGCCGCAGGCTCGACACCGGATTGCCGAGCTTGTGGGCGCATTTCATCGATGTGCTCGATATCAAGGAGAAGGATCGCGTGGTCCAGATCGGCTGCGGGCTCGGCTATTTCTCGGCGGTGCTGTCGAAGATGGTCGGTCCCAAGGGCAGGGTGATGGCCATCGAATGTGACGAGCGTCTGGCGCGCCGCGCTGCAAGTTTCCTTCACACCTATCATAATGTCGAGGTGGTCCATGGCGATGGACGTGAGCAGTTCCGCGAACCCGCCGACGTCATCATCATCCACGCCGGCTTCTCGCATCCGCATCCGCGCTGGCTCGAGGCGCTTCGTCCGCGCGGCCGCCTGCTGGTGCCGCTGACCCAGCGGGATCGCGAAGGTGCCGCCCTCAAGATCACGCGCAGGGGCAAGGGGTTCGAAGCCGAGGCGGTGCAGCAGATCAGGATCTATCCCGGCCAGGGACGCGGCATGACCGCCCTCGATGACCGCGTCGCCGACTGGTGGCAGCGCGCCTCAGCACTGGCGCCACTGCGCTTTCGCGGGATCGAGCAGGGGTTGCCGTCGGATGGCTAATGAATCGTTTCATTTTACCTTGATTCCGTTTGTGAGTTTGCAGCATCCCGCCGTGCGGCTATGAGTGCGGCCTGATCGCCATTCGAGCGCGCCATGCATTCCGTTGCCCTGCTCACTGCCAGCTACGCCAAGGACATCGAACGCTTTTCGCTGCTCAGCGAAAGCATCGACACCTGGCTCACGGGATATACGCGGCATTATGTTCTCGTTAACGATGAGGATGTGCCGCTGTTCGAGCGCTTCGCGTCCGACAGGCGCGTCATCGTTCCGGCCTCGCGCTACTTGCCGAAATGGCTGTTCGCCCTGCCGCCGGCGCTTCAGTTCATCAGCAAGCGGCGCGTCTGGCTGTCGCTGCTGTCGTCGCCCGTCCACGGCTGGCACATCCAGCAGATCCTGAAGATTGCCGGCGTGCTCAACGCGCCCGAGCAGCGCGTCTGCATCCTGGATTCGGACAATCTGTTCTTCCGCGAATTCGACGTCGGCAAATATGCCGGGGCTGAGAAGACGCCGCTGTTCGTCACGCCGAAGGACATCGGCGCAGACCACCCGTTGCATGGACTGTGGCTGCGCACGGTCGATCAGCTGCTCGGCATCAAGGACCGCTCCTTCCCCGCCGACGATTATGTCGGCAACGCCCTGGTCTGGGACAGGGATACTGCGCGCGCCATGGCCGCCGCCATCAAGTCGGCAACGGGATTGAACTGGGTGCTGGCGTTGTGCCGGAAGAAGAAGTTCTCGGAATATCTGATGTACGGCCATTTCGTCGCGACCTCACCCGCGCATCTGGCGACCCACCGGGTCACGGAAGACAGCATCGCAGTCTCGCATTGGGACGAGACGCCGCTCGACCGTCCGGCCATCGAAGCGCTGATCCGCACAGCCTCACCCGAACAGGTCGCGCTCTGCATCCAGTCCTATTCGTCGACCTCGGTCGACGACATCCGCGACGTGTTCCGCCTCTCTTCGCGCGACCGTCGCGCGCCGAGCCTATCGCCCGATCACATCGGCGATGCAGCCGAGTTCGAGGTGCCAACGCGCAGCTGAGCTCGCGCGTTCAGACGTCTTTCGTGAACTTGCCGATGACGTCCATGAACGGCTTTGGCTTGAACTCTCCGTCGAGCGGCAGCGGGCGGTTCGGCTGCTTGTCCGCGCGGGCGAAGGTGCCGTTGATCCAGCTGTAGCGATCCGAGAGACCCCAGGTCAGGATCGAGCGCACCGGTCCGCTGGTCGAGATCGCCGTGAGGAGATCGTCGACGCGCTTGGCGACGATGGCGTCGCGTTGTGCCGGATTGCCCGTCAGCTTCTGGTCGTCGACGTCGAGCTCGGTGACGAGCACCTCGAGGCCCCAGGAGCGCAGCTCGGTGACGAATTCGGCGAGCCCGTGGGTGTCGATCTCGAGCTCGGCATGCAGGTGCGATTGCAGTCCGACGGCGTGGAGCGGAACACCCTGGTCGAGCAGGTCCATGATCAGATTGCGATAAGCTGCGCGCTTGGCAATGAACGAGTCCTTGGCCGATTCGATGTCATATTCGTTGATCGCGAGCTTGACGAAAGGATCGGCCGCGGCCGCGGTGCGGAAGGCCAGCGGAATCCAGCTTTGACCCAGATGCTGCGTCCAGAACGTGTCGCGCCGGTCCTTTGGACTGCGGGGATTGTCCGGGATCGGCTCGTTGACGACGTCCCACGACGTCAGCTTGTCCTTGTAGTAGGAGACGACGGTGCCGATGTGGTCGAGGTAGGCGCGCTCGACGCCTTTGGTGTTCTTGATCTGCTTGGTCCAGTCCGGAATGTCGTGATACCAGGCGAGCGCGTGGCCGCGCATCGTCAGATCGTTCTCTCGCGCAAAATCCAGGATGGCGTCGGCGCGCTCGAAGTTGAACGTGTGCGCGTTCGGCCGCAGCATCGGCCATTTCAGCTCGAGCACCGGCACCACCTGCGTGCAATAGGTGCTGATGGCTTCGCCAAGCCTGGGATCGGCTTGCAGGTCCCAGAGCGTGGCGGCCGCGCCAAAACCCTGATGACGTTGCGCGAGCTTCGATGCCGGCACGGCCGACGCCGATGCGCCCGCCGCGAGCGCTGCGGCGCCGCCAAGAAGAAATTCGCGTCTGTCGAGCCTGGTCACGGCAGTCCTTTTTCGAACCAACGCACCATCGTACCAAGCGTCGCCCCACGACGCCGGGGTTTCGCCTCGTGGGGTTAACTTCCGCCGTCTGCAGCTCATGGTTCCTCCCGAGATCGCGCCTTGCCGTTGGAGGAAGGGCAAATTTAACGCTAACGTGCGAAAGCGGCTTTTGAGCTTCATTCGCCGCCAGATTTGCAGACTTATGTGACACTCTTGAGCGATGCTGCGGCGCATTCATTCGCCCCGCCAAAGGCCCCATTCAAGGCCGCATTGATGAACGGCCGCCACACTCGCAAGACCGTTGCCGGTCCCGTGCTCGCATGCTGAACCGCCATTTCTCGATTTATCTCGTCGCCTACATCCTGCCTGCGGCGGTGGGCTTCTTCGCGGTCACCGCCTATACGCGGCTGCTGAGCCCGGCGGAGTACGGCGTCTATGTCGTGGGTATCAGCCTCGCCGGCATTCTGGGCGCGGTCTTCTTCGCCTGGATCAAGCTGTCGGTGTCCCGCTATCAGGCGATGTCGGCGGAGGTGGATTTTCGCGGCACGGCGATGGTTGCCTTTGGGCTCACCGTCGCGGTGCTCTGCGCTACGACCCCGCTGGTCTTCCTGTTCCGCAGCGACGTCAGTGTCGAGCTGCTGCTTGCCAGCATGTTCGTCGCGATCATGGCCAATGCCGTCGATGTCGGTCAGGAGTTCGAACGCGCCAAATTGCGTCCCTACCGGTTTGCCGCGATCTCGATCGTGCGCAGCGTGTCGAGCGTCGGCTTCGGTCTCGTCGGCATCTGGCTCGGCTGGGGTGGATTGGGGCTGCTTGCCGCGTTCGGCCTGGGGTCGCTCACCGGGATCATCCTGAACCTCGTCGGCGACCGCACCAGGATCGCGCGCTTCCAGCGCAGCCAGTTCATGCAGCTGGCGCGCTACGGCCTGCCCCTGACGTTGGCCGGATTGTCCGTCGCGGTCTATTCGGCCTGCGACCGGCTCATCGTCGCTTACTTGCTCGGCAAGGATGCCGCCGGCATCTTCGGGGTCGCCGCTGATCTGCCGCGCCAGTTCATGGTCATGATTGCATCGAGCGTCGCCGCGGCGACCGTGCCGCTGGTGTTCCGGTCATTGTCCGAAAATAATAAGGAGACGACGCGGGAGCGCCTGACCGAGAGCCTCGAGCTCCTGCTCGTCGTCGTCACGCCCGTTGCGGTCTGGCTCGCGCTTGCCGCGGATCAGGTCGCCGGCACACTCGTCGGCGTCGACTTCCGCGCCGGCGTGTCGGCTCTGCTGCCGACCCTGGTGCTTGCCCGCTTCTTCGGTATCGCCAATCAGTTCTACGTCCAGATCAGCTTCCAGCTCGCCGAGAGGCCCTTCATGCTGGCGGCGCAATCCTTTCTCACGCTGGTGGTCAGCGTGGTCCTGATGGTCGTGCTGGTCGCCGGCTACGACATCTACGGCGCGGCGCTGGCAACGCTGGCGACCGAGGCGATCGGCTTTCTCGTAGCCGTCGTCCTGATGCATCGCGCCCATCCGGTCCCGTTCGACCTCGGTCGTCTCGCCGGCGTTGCCGGTCTCCTGATTAAGCCTGGCAACGCTGCCGATGGTGTCGGTGACCTCGCGGGTGCCTTGCGCGGCCTGCTGGAAGTTGCGCGAGATCTCGGTGGTGGC
>NZ_JALBGZ010000286.1:0-7415 GCF_023006515.1 Bradyrhizobium sp. PRIMUS42 | reverse complement strand
GACCTTTTCGATGTCGGCCGGCGCGGGCCAGCTCACCGCCGGCTCGATGCGCATGGCATCGGCAACGGCCGCGGTCTCGGTCAGCATGTTCTCCGGCAGCGAGATCACGACGGGACCGGGGCGGCCCTGCATGGCGACGCGGAAGGCGCGCGCCACCAGCTCCGGAATACGATCGGGACGATCAATCTCGACGGCCCATTTCGCCATGGTGCCGAACACCGCCTTGTAGTCCAGTTCCTGGAACGCCTCGCGCTCGCGCATGCCGGTGTCGACCTGGCCGACGAACAGGATCATCGGAGTCGAATCCTGCATCGCGATGTGGACGCCGTGGCTGGCATTGGTCGCGCCGGGGCCGCGGGTGACGAAGCAGATTCCGGGGCGTCCCGTGAGCTTGCCGTACGCCTCCGCCATCATCGCGGCGCCGCCCTCGGCACGGCAGATCATGACGTCGATCGGACTGTCATGCAGCGCATCGAGCGCGGCGAGATAGCTCTCGCCCGGCACGCAGGTGACGCGCTCGACGCCTTGGGCGACGAGCTGATCGATCAGGATCTGGCCCCCGGTGCGGGTGTTGCGGATGGTCATGTCGGCTCCCTCAGGGCTTTGGCAATGCGTCACTATTCGGAGACTGCGTAAGACAGGCCGAGAGAGCGCGCAAGGTCGAAAGGCTCTGATAGCCTGCGCAGGCGTCATGCCCGTCGGTGCCGTTTGCACGACCGCCTGTTCGCGATGATGTGGTGGCTGGGATCGGGCCAGGGCGCTGCATGAAGCAATCCAGTGCCGCAGGGCGGGCAAAGGCGCACAGCGCCGTGCCCACCGAATTCAATCGCGACACGAGCGTGGGCACGCTGGCGCTTTGCCCACCCTACGATGTCGGAGGTTGTGACACGCAGACACACCTTCACCATCTCGCGGCGCTTCCGCCCGAGCTTTGCTCTTCGCATCACGCCCTCATAGCGAAAGGGCGCAGGGAAGGCCGGGCGCCGGCTGGCACCCGCTTGTCCGTCGTGCGATGAGAATGCACACGCAATGCACAACGGATGACAGGTGAAGCCGAGAACGTCCGGCCTTCCCTGCGCGATGTTTGACGGCGTATGGCGCGCTCTCCCCGGAGACGAGTTCCTGCTTGCCTCCGTCACCTCGCGGATTGACGGCGCGCGTCGCCCGGTCGGGCTTGTCGCGCCTCCGCAAGGCTTGGCTGTAGCAACGACAGCCAGGACCACGCGATTTGGCCGTACGCTTCAAGCGCCGCTCGTCCGCACGCGGCCGGGACCTCACGGGGTTGATCCCGCCCTGCTCCCACCTCTCGTGCACGACGCTGCCGCGTCCACCGCTCCCCGATCCGCGGTTCGAAACGACGTACGACCGCCCCTTTCGCCGGATCAGGATGGCCGACACATACGCCGAAACCGAATTTCGGTAAAGCGGAATATTTTTGGCGGACGGGGTTGACTAGCGTGCGACACAGGGTGCGGACGGCCACCGGCGCGCACGCCGCATTCCGTGCCGTCCCGGGGAAAGCCGGACCATAGCGCGTGATCCATCGATTGCACCACACCTTGACACGCACCTGACTTCCACGGCTGGTTGCTCTTGCCGGACCAGCGAACTTCCTAGGAGGACACTCCATGCGCGCCACATCGGCCGGCGTCTTCAAGCTCGCCACCAAGGGCCCCGGCGACGTCTCCAGCCTCATGGCTATGATCGGCTCCGGCGCGATAGATCCCAAATCGATCCTCGCCATCCTGGGCAAGACCGAGGGCAATGGCGGTGTCAATGATTTCACCCGGGAGTATGCCGTTGCCGCGCTGTGCACGGCGCTTGCGCCGCAGCTCGGTCTGACGGCGCATGAGGTCGAGCAGCGGATCGCCTTTGTGATGTCAGGCGGCACCGAGGGCGTGCTCAGCCCGCACATCACCGTGTTCACGCGCCAGGATGTCCCGCAGCGGCCGGCGGGCATCGCAGGCAAGCGCCTGAGCATCGGCATGGCGTACACCCGCGATTTCCTTCCCGAAGAGCTCGGCCGCTCCGCGCAGATCACGGAGACGGCCAGGGCCGTGAAAGCCGCGATGGTGGATGCCGGCCTCACCGATCCCGCCGACGTCCATTTCGTTCAGATCAAGTGCCCGCTGCTGACCAGCGATCGCGTCGCGGCGGCAAACGCGCGCGGTAACAAGACGGTGACGACCAGCGCCTACAGCTCGATGGCCTATTCGCGCGGCGCGTCCGCCCTCGGCGTTGCCGTTGCGCTCGGCGAGATCGCCTCCGATGTCCGGGACGAAGACGTGCTGCGGCGCTACGATCTGTTCTCGAAAGTGGCCTCGACCTCGTCCGGGATCGAGCTGATGCACAACGTCGTCATCGTGCTCGGCAACTCAGCGGCGTCGGTGAGCGAGTTCGAGATCGGCCACGCCGTGATGGACGATGCGATCGACGCCTCGGCGGTGATGTCGGCACTGCAGAGCGTTGGCGTTGCGCCAGAAACTGCGGCAGGTCGCGCGCTCGTCAACGTCTTTGCCAAAGCGGAGGCCTCGCCTGATGGCAGCGTGCGCGGCTTCCGCCACACTATGCTGGAGGATACCGACATCAGCTCGACCCGCCACGCGCGCGCTGCCGTCGGCGGCCTGATTGCAGGTCTCGCCGGCACCGGGGCGGTCTATGTTTCCGGCGGCGCCGAACATCAGGGGCCGGCGGGCGGCGGACCGGTTGCGGTCATCGCGCGGCTCTTCGATTGATCGGCCACCTCTCCGCCCCACGCAACCCTGCCCCTCGCGCCGGCTCAGTTGATTCAGGCGGTCCCTTGCGAAAAAGGTGGCCTCGCTATTCAAGGGGATTTTGACGTCATGACCTTGCCGATGAGCTGGACTGAATGGGCGCAGCACGATGGCGTCGCACTGGCGGGGCGTGTCCGCAAGGGCGAGCTGACGGCGAAGGAATTGGCGCGCCAGGCTGCCGCGGGTGTCGCCAAGGTGAATCCCGCCCTGTCGGGCGTGGTCGAGCTGTTCGAGGACGTGATCGCCGATCCCGCCAAGGATGGCGCCAATCTCGCAGGTCCTTTCGCCGGCCTGCCCTTCCTGATGAAGGATCTCGGGCCGACCATGAAGGGCCGGCTGCAGGAGATGGGCTCGCTGTTGATGCGCGGCAATCGCGCCGCGGCCGACACGTTCCTGACCGGCAAATTCCGCCAGGCCGGGCTCAACCTGATCGGACGCACCACCACGCCGGAATTCGGCGTGTGCTCTTCGGCCGACAATCCCGCCGTCTACGTCACCCGCAATCCCTGGAATACCGACTACACCACCTGCGGCTCGTCCGCGGGCAGCGCCGCGATGGTCGCCGCGGGGGTAGTGCCGATCGCGCATGCCACCGACGGCGGCGGCTCGATCCGCATTCCCGCCGGCGTCAACGGCAATATCGGATTGAAAGTCTCGCGCGGCGTGTTCTCGCTCGCCCCGCACATGTCCGACCTCACCGGCCTCGTCTCGATCCAGGGCTGCCAGTCGCGCTCGGTGCGCGATACCGCCGCCTTCGTCGATCACGCGAGGGGACCTGCGCCCGGCGAGTTCATGCCGTTCTGGACCACGGCGCAGCCTTATTCCGAGATGATCAAGCGCGATCCTTCAAAGCTGCGCATCGCGCTGTCGCACACGTGGGGCGACTACACCGCTACGCCCGAGATCGCAGCCGAGCTGGAGAAGACCGGCCGCTTCCTCGAAGGCCTCGGCCATCACGTCGACTACGCCCTGCCCGAGCTCGATTTCCGCGCCGCCTTCGCCGCGCAGACCACCTGCTACATCTCGAACTTTGCGGTGGTGATCTCCAACATGCTGGCCGCGCGCGGGCTGGACAAGCCGCCGGAAGACCTGATCGAGCCCATGAACATCCGGATCTGGGAAGCCGGCCGCCATACCACCTTTGCCGAGCGGGCGAAGATGCAGGGCGTGTTCAACACGACGTCACGCGGCTTCGGCGCCTTCTTCGAGCAGTGGGACGTGATCCTGACGCCGATCACCGCGCTGCCGACGCCGAGGGTCGGCACCAGGGAATATCTCACCATCTCCGACAATCCCGATGTGCTGGACTGGTTCGGCAATCTCTGGCGCTTCTTCGCCTTCACGCCGCTCGCCAATCTCTGCGGCATGCCGGCGATCTCGATGCCGATGGCGAGCCAGGAGCACGGCCTGCCGCTCGGCATCCAGGCCATCGCCAAGCAGGCCAATGACGGCCTCCTGCTGCAGCTCGCCGCCCAGATCGAGCGCGCGCTCGACGGCAAGTGGAACGGCGGCAGGAAGCCGAAGGTGCATGTGGGCTGAAAAGCGATCGCAGTGACATGCGATCGCACAAGCAGCCTCAGTTCTTCACCACCGGAATCTCCTCCGCCGCGGGCTGCTGCTGCCCCTGCTTGTACATCGCCAGTGCCTTGTCGAGCGCTTCGCGCAGCGCCAGCGCTGCGGCCACGCTGCAACGTAAGTGCGCGGTCTGGACCACGTCGACCCTGACGGCGGCGCCGATCGGCATCAAGAGGTTCGCGGCGAGCTCGATCTGGATCGCGCCGTTGTGATGGCCGAAGCAGGACGCGCCGTCGAAATAGATGATCGGCGCCCGCTCCGAGCTGGAGGTCGAAATGGTGACGGGCCCCTGATTGGCGGCGGGCGTTTCGGGGTCGGCCATGGGCGCTCCTTGCAGCTAAACGACGAACGAAGCGCCCACCATCGGTGCTTTGGCCGGCTCTGTCGAGGCCCCTTCTGGGTTTTGCGCGGCGGCCGGCACTGGTCTAGAACGTCACCATGAGCACCATACCGACCACGCTCCCGTTCGAGGAACTCGCCGAGGCGATCAAGGGCCGCCGTTCCGATTACGGCCATATCAGCGGCCTTCAGCTCGACCGTTTCGCGCCGGCTGAGGCCTGGTCCAGCCTGCCCTACCGGCCCGTCTTCGTCGGCGACATCGAGACCGGCGTGCTGCACGGCGGCGTCGTCACCGCGATGCTGGACGAGAGCTGCGGCATGGCGGTGCAGCTTGCACTCGACGGCACGCGCGCGATCGCGACGCTCGATCTGCGCATCGACTACCAGAAGCCGGCGACGCCGGGCCTCGACATCAAGGCGCATTCGGTCTGCTACCGCACCACGCGCTCGATCGCCTTCGTGCGCTCCACCGCCTATCAGGAATCCGAGGACGATCCGGTGGCGACCGCGACCGCCTGCTTCATGATCGGCGCCAACCGCACCAACATGCTCGCGGACCGCAGGATGGATGGACGGAGCATCCCGACGCTGGAGGCGCCGGACGACCCGGACGGCCCGTTCGCGCACAGCCCGTTTGCGCGCTGCCTCGGCATCCGCGTCAACGGCAACGGCACGCTGACGATGCCGTTTTCGCCTGTGATCATCGGCAATCCGATCCTGCCTGCGATCCATGGCGGCATGACCGGCGCCTTCCTCGAGACCACCGCGATCGTCGGCGTGGCGCGCGAGCTCGGCACCGCCGCGCTGCCCAAGCCGATCGGCCTTACCGTCAACTATTTGCGTTCCGGCCGCGCCCTCGACACGTTCGCCGATGTCTCGATCGTGAAGCAGGGACGGCGCATCGTCGCCTTCGAGGCGCGCGCCTGGCAGGACGATGCGGAAAAGCCGATCGCCACCGCTTTCGGTCATTTCATGCTGCGTCCGACGCCGGGAAGTGACGAGGAATAAGCGCCTTTTGACTTGACGGCCGCAGTTCCGGCCACAACGATAGCGCGTCACTGCGAGAGGTATTGGATTGCGGCATCCGCTCGACATCGTCGCCATGTTCGCCGCACTCTGGCTGCTGGCCTCGATGATGCTCGACGCGTTGACGCCGAAGGAGCTGACCGCAATCATGATCGGCGTTGCGATCGGTCCCGCGATCCTCATCACCGCCGTGTTCTACTACCTCCGCTGCCCGCGAACCGACTTTGCGGTGATATTCGCAGCGCTCTGGCTGATCTCGGACATCGCCATCGCCTTCGTCTCACCGACGCAGCTGCCGCATTTCCTGATCGTGCTCGGCTTCCTGCCGGCCCTGCTGATCGGCACCGCGCTGCACTGGCAACGCCTCCAGCGCCGTGAGCAGCGGCTGCCGGCACCACCTTCGGTGAAGCGGGGTTAGCCGCGCATGAAGGGCTCGTCCACCTCTCCGGCAAGCGGGAGAGGGAACGCACCTCCGCTGCAGCATCGATCTTGATTCCATTGCGCTCTAGCGCGGCAAGAGATTCGTCTTCGCGAGATCCAGCACCTCGTCGCCGCGGCCGTTCATCACCGCGCGCAGCACCCAGAGGCTGAAGCCCTTGATCTGCTCGGTGGTGATGGTCGGCGGCATCGACAGTTCCTGCTTGGCGGTGACGACATCGAGCAGCGCCGGCCCGTTATGGGCGAGCATCTCCTTCACCGCACCGGGGAGCTCGCCGGGATCCTCGACGCGTTTGGCAAAGATGCCCATCGCGCGCGCCATCGCCGCGAAGTCAGGATTCTCCAGGTCGACATTGGTGTCGACGAAGCCGGCCGCCTTCATCTCCAGCGCGACGAAGCCGAGCACGCCGTTGTTGAAGATCACCACCTTCACCGGCAGCTTCATCTGCGTCAGCGTGATCAGATCGCCCATCAGCATGGTGAAGCCGCCGTCGCCGGAGAGCGAGATCACTTGTCGGCCGGGTTGGGCAGCCTGCGCGCCGATCGCCTGCGGCATCGCGTTGGCCATCGAGCCGTGCACGAAGGAGCCGATCAGCCGGCGGCGGCCGTTCATGTCGAGATAGCGCGCGGCCCACACCGTCGGCGTGCCGACATCGGCGGTGAACACGGCATCGTCGGCCGCGTGGTCGCTGATGATCTTTGCGAGATATTGCGGGTGGATCGGCTTGCTGCCCGGCGTTCCCTTGGCGAGCGCATCGAGCCCTTCGCGCGCCTTCTTGTAATGCGCGACGGCATCATCGAGGTGCTTGCGCTGCGTCTTGGCTTTGAGCAGCGGCAGCAGCGCCGCGATGGTGAGCTTGACGTCGCCGACGAGGCCGAGATCGATCTTGCAGCGCCGCCCCAGATTCTCCGGGCGAATGTCGATCTGCGCGATCTGGCAGTCGGTCGGGAAGAACTGCTTGTAGGGAAAATCGGTGCCGAGCATCACCAGCGCGTCGCAGGCGTGCATGGCCGCGTATCCCGAGGAGAAGCCGATGAAGCCGGTCATGCCGACGTCGTAGGGGTTATCGTATTCGACATGCTCCTTGCCGCCGAGCGCATGGACGATCGGACTCTTCAGCGCCTCCGCAAGCTGCATCAAGGGCGCGTGCGCGCCGGCGCAGCCGCGGCCACAGAACAAGGTGATGCGCTCGGCACCGTTGAGGAGATCGGCCAGCACCTGCAGCTCGTCGGCCTGCGGCACCACCTTCGGCGCCGGCACGT
>NZ_JALBGZ010000285.1:0-7440 GCF_023006515.1 Bradyrhizobium sp. PRIMUS42 | reverse complement strand
CTGGTCCGGCGTCAGCAGCGGACCGGTGCGGTCGTTGTCGATGCCGATCACGCCGATCGGGCCGCGCCCGGTGCGCATCGGCAGGAATAGCCGTTTCGCACCCGGCAACGTATCCGAACCACGGCCGGCGGGACGGTCGTTGCTCCAGGCCCAGTTGGCGGCGGCAAGATCGGCCTGGTCGAGATCATCTTCGGGCGGGTAGCCGGATTTTACCGTGAGCAAGCCGTCTTCCGGCAGCAGCAGCACCACGCGGACCTTCAGCATCAACGCGATCTGGTAGGCCGTCGCCCACAGCACGTCGTCGAGCGTCGCGGTGCCCGCGAGCTTGCGGCTGAAAGCGTAGAGCTGCTCGGACATCCTGATCCGGCCAATGGCGGCGTCGGCCTGCGTGCGCACGCGCGCCGCGACGTTGGAGACCAGGACAGCGATCAGCATGAAGAAGAAGAACGCCGCAACGTTGGTCGGATCTGTGATGGTGAAATTGTAGACCGGCGGAAGGAAGAAGAAATTGTAAGCAAGCGAGGCTGCAATGCTGGCAAGCAATGACGGCCATAGTCCATACCGCACCGCGACCGCAACCACCGCAGTCAACAGCACGAGATCGACATTCTCGATGCCGAACCGCGGCTGGAGCAGCACGGCGGCGCCGAGGCCGATCAGGACGATGCCCAGCGCCTTCACGTAGGGCAGCGGATTGAACGACTCGGATCGCGCCGCGGTCTGTACCGCCGTCTTGGGCGCATCCTCGGCCGGCAGTTCGTCGCCGGGGATGACGTGGACGCTGATATTGCCGGCACTGCGCACAAGGTCATGCACGACCGAGCCACGCGTCATCTCGAACCAGCGCGAGCGGGTCGACTTGCCGATCACGATCTGGGTGACGTTGTTGCCTTGCGCGAAATTGACGACGTCATCGGCGATGCGGCGACCAACCGCGGGAATGGTCAGCGCCTCGCCGCCGAGCGATTCCGCAAGGCGCAGCGTATCGGCCAATCGATCGCGCTGCTCTTCCGACAATTGCAGGGATCGCCGCGTCTCGATCGAGATCGCGGTGAACGGCGCATGCAGTCGGTCCGCCAGCCGCTTGGTGTAGCGCACGAGGCCGGCCGCACGCGGATCCTCGCTGACGCAGACGAGGATGCGCTCGCCCGCGGCCCAGGGCCCGGGAATCGCATTCGCCTGCATGTGGTTGAGCAGCTGCTCGTCAACCCGCTCGGCGGTGCGCCGCAAAGCGAGCTCGCGCAAGGCGGTCAGATTTCCCGGCGAGAAATAGTGCTCCAGCGCCCGCTCTGCCTGCTTGGGCACATAGACCTTGCCCTCCTTCAGGCGCTGAATCAGATCGTCGGGCGTGAGGTCGATCAGCTCGATCGCATCGGCGCGGTCGAACACGGAATCGGGCACCGTCTCGCGCACCCGGACATGGGTGATCTGGGCAACGACGTCGTTCAGGCTCTCGATGTGCTGGATGTTGACAGCGGTGTAGACGTCAATGCCGTGGGAGAGCAGCTCCTCCACGTCGAGATAGCGCTTGGGGTGGCGGCTGCCTGCGGCGTTGGTGTGAGCGAGCTCGTCGACCAATGCGATCCTTGGCCGCCGCGCGATCACGGCATCGAGGTCCATCTCCTCGACGACCTGGCCGCGGTAGTCCAGCCTCTTGCGCGGGACCATCTCGAGCCCGCGCACCAATGCCTCGGTCTCCGCGCGGCCATGGGTTTCGACGAAGCCGACCACGACATCGATGCCGGCCTTGCGCTTGGCGTGGGCGCTCTGCAGCATCTCATAGGTCTTGCCGACGCCGGGCGCGGCGCCGACGAAGATCTTCAGCTTGCCGCTGACGCTCTCTTCCCGGCGCGCTGCCTCCAGCAGCGCCTCCGGGGACGGACGTTGTTCGGGATCGCGGCGCTCTCGGACCATCAGGCCAATATAATCATTCGGGCATTCCCGGCCTAGACCGCTACTTCGCCGCCGCCTGATCGAGCGCGCGATTCAGCGCCAGAACGTTAACCCGGGGTTCGCCGAGCAGGCCGAGCGTTGGGCCCTGAACGCTGGCAGCTACAAGCTGCCTCACGGCGTCTTCCGGCAGATTCCGCGCCTTCGCCACCCGTGGCACCTGGAATTGCGCCGCTTCAGGCGAGATATCCGGATCGAGACCGCTGGCCGAGGTCGTCACGAGGTCGACCGGGACCGGTTGGTTCGGATTCTCAGCCTTGAGCTTGTCCACATCCTCCTTCAGCCGGTCGGCCAGGGCCTTGCTGGTCGGACCGAGATTGGAGCCGCCCGAATTGGCGGCGTTGTAGGGTGCCGACACCGTCTTGGTCGAGTCATTGGGGTCCGGCGCAACCGTCGCCGACGGGCGGCCGTGGAAATACTTGTCCTCCCTGAACTCCTGCCCGATCAGGGCCGAGCCGACCACCTTGCCGTCCTTCTCGATCAGGCTGCCTTGTGCCTGCGCGGGAAAGAGCGCGCCGGCGATGGCCGTCATCGCGAGTGGATAGGCCAAGCCCGTGATGGCGGTGAGGACCAGCAAAAGGACGATGGCGGGGCGGATTTCTCTGAGCATGTTGGGTCTCCTGTTTCTGCGTCATTGCGAGGAGCGAAGCGACGAAGAAATCCAGTCTGTCAGCCGAGAAGGCATTTCCGGTGCTTCGCTGCGCTCGCAATGACGGCGTTAGGCCAAGTGCAGGGCGGTCACGACGAGATCGATCGCCTTGATGCCGATGAAGGGAATGACGATGCCGCCGAGGCCGTAGACCAAGAGGTTTCGCCGGAGCAGCGCGCCGGCACCGACGGCGCGGTAGGCGACGCCTTTCAGCGCCAGCGGAATCAGCGCGATGATGACGAGCGCGTTGAAGATGATCGCCGACAGGATGGCGCTCTGCGGGCTCGACAGGTTCATGACGTTGAGCACGCCGAGCTGGGGGTAGAACGCCAGGAACATGGCCGGGATGATCGCGAAATACTTGGCGACGTCGTTGGCGATCGAGAAGGTCGTCAGCGCACCGCGCGTCATCAGCAGCTGCTTCCCGATCTCGACCACCTCGATCAGCTTGGTCGGGTTGGAGTCGAGGTCGACCATGTTGCCGGCCTCGCGGGCGGCCTGAGTGCCGGTGTTCATGGCGACGCCGACATCGGCCTGCGCCAGCGCTGGCGCGTCGTTGGTGCCGTCGCCGCACATCGCAACCAGCTTGCCCTTGGCTTGCTCGTCGCGGATCAGCTTGAGCTTGTCCTCCGGGGTGGCCTGCGCCAGGAAATCGTCGACGCCGGCTTCCGCCGCGATCGCGGCCGCCGTCATCGGATTGTCGCCGGTGATCATGATGGTGCGGATGCCCATGCGGCGCAGCTCGGCGAAGCGCTCACGAATGCCACCCTTGACGATGTCCTTGAGCTGGACGATCCCGAGCAGCTTGCCATCCTTGGCGACCGCGAGCGGCGTGCCGCCGGACTTGGCGATCTCGTCGGCAATGGTCTGGATCTCGCGGCCAATGTCCGAGAGCCCGGTGGGCTGGATGGCGCGGGCCGTGTTGCCGGAAGCAACGACCAGTGGCGCGCCGCCGCCGACATAGTTCAGCATGGCGTCGACCGCCCCCTTGCGCACTGACGAGCCGCCGGCGTCGACGCCGCTCATGCGGGTCTGCGCCGTGAACGGGATGAAGGTGGCCCCGAGCTCAGCCATGTCACGCCCGCGGATGCCGTATTTCTCCTTGGCCAGCACGACGATGGAGCGGCCTTCCGGAGTCTCGTCGGCGAGCGAGGCGAGCTGGGCGGCATCCGCCAACTCCTGCTCGGTGACGCCCCGCACGGGACGGAAGGCTGTCGCCTGCCGGTTGCCGAGCGTGATGGTTCCGGTCTTGTCGAGCAGCAGCGTGTCGACGTCGCCGGCGGCCTCGACGGCGCGGCCGGACATCGCGAGCACGTTGAAGCGCACCAGACGGTCCATGCCCGCGATACCGATGGCGGACAACAACGCGCCGATCGTCGTCGGGATCAGCGTCACGAACAGCGCGACCAGCACGACCACCGAGATCGAGCCCCCGGCATAGGCCGCATAGCTCGGAATGGTGACGGTGGCGAACACGAAGATGATGGTGAGGCCGGCGAGCAGGATGTTGAGCGCGATCTCGTTCGGCGTCTTCTGCCGCTCGGCACCCTCGACCAGCTTGATCATGCGATCGATGAAGGTCGAGCCCTGCGCTGCCGTGATGCGGACGCGGATCCAGTCCGACAGCACCTGCGTGCCGCCGGTCACCGCGGAACGGTCGCCGCCGGATTCGCGAATGACGGGCGCGGACTCGCCGGTGATGGCGGCTTCGTTGACGGAGGCCACGCCCTCGATCACCTCACCGTCCGAGGGGATCGTGTCGCCCGCCTCGACCAGCACGATGTCGCCGACCTTCAGGCTCGTGCCCGGCACGAGCTTGAAGGCCGCGCCGGCCCCGGTCAGGAGCTTGGCCTGGCTCTCGGTGCGCGTCTTGCGCAGCGTCTCGGCTTGCGCCTTGCCACGGCCTTCGGCCACTGCTTCGGCGAAATTGGCAAACAGCACCGTGAACCAGAGCCAGACGATGATCTGGAAGGTGAAGCCGAGGCTGGCGCCACCGGTGACGAGGTCGCGCAGGAAGATCACGGTGGTCAGCGCAGCGACGATCTCGACCACGAACATCACGGGGTTCTTGATCATCAGTCGCGGATCGAGCTTGGTGAAGGAGGCGTGGATCGCAGGCATCACGATCTTCGGATCGAGCATTGCCGACATCGGCGCACGTTTTTGCAGTTTGGTCGTATCCATGGAGGTCACTCCAGACAATCAGAACAGGTTTCCGGCATTCATCGCCAAGTGCTCGACGATTGGACCGAGTGCGAGCGCCGGGAAGAAGGTCAGGCCGCCCATGATCAGGATGACGCCGACGACAAGACCGACGAACAGGCCTCCAGTTGTGGGAAACGTGCCCATGGACGGCGGGATCGATTTCTTCGCCGCGAGCGATCCCGCGATCGCCATCGCCGGGACGATCATGAAGAAGCGGCCGACGAACATCGCGCTGGCCAGCGTGAGGTTGTAGAAGAAGGTATTGCCGGTGAGGCCCGCGAAGGCGGAGCCGTTGTTGCCCGCAGCCGAAGTGAAGGCGTAGAGCACTTCGGTGAAGCCGTGCGGTCCGGCGTTCGCCATGGAGGCGACGGCCGCCGGGTAGACCACGCCGACGGCGGTCCAGCCCAGGATCATCAGCGGCAGCACCAGGATGGCCAGCATTGCCATCTTGACCTCGCGCGCCTCGATCTTCTTGCCGACATATTCCGGCGTGCGGCCGACCATCAGGCCAGCAACGAAGATCGCGAGGATGACGAACAGCAGCATGCCGTACATGCCGGCGCCGACGCCGCCGACGATGATTTCGCCGAGCTCGATGTTGATCAGCGGGATCATGCCGCCGAGCGCGGTGAAGCTGTCATGCATGGCGTTAACGGCGCCGCAGGACGCAGCGGTCGTCACCACAGCGAACAGCGAGGATGCGACGATGCCGAAGCGGACTTCCTTGCCCTCCATGTTGCCGCCGGCCAGGCTCAGCGCCTGCAGCGTCGCGGTTCCGTTCGCTTCGGCCCAATAGGTGATGGCGACGCCGGCGATGAACAGCACGCCCATCACGGACAAGATTGCCCAGCCCTGGCGCTCGTTGCCGACCATGCGGCCGAACACGTTGGTGAGCGCGGCGCCAAGCGCGAAGATCGACAGCATCTGCACGAAGTTCGAAAGCGCGGTGGGGTTTTCAAAAGGATGCGCGGCGTTGGCGTTGAAGAAGCCGCCGCCATTGGTGCCCAGCATCTTGATAGCGACCTGCGAAGCGACCGGGCCGACCGCGATGGTCTGCTTGGCGCCTTCGAGCGTGGTGGCCTCGACATAATCGCCGAGCGTCTGCGGCATGCCCTGCCACACCAGGAACAGCGTGTAGACGATACAGATCGGCAGCAGCACATAGAGCGTGCAGCGCGTGACGTCGACCCAGAAATTGCCAACGGTGCGCATCGAGGCACGCGAAAAGCCGCGGATCAGGGCCATTGCGAGTGCGATGCCGGTTGCGGCCGACAGGAAGTTCTGGTGCGTCAGGCCGACCATCTGGGTCAGATAGGACAGCGTGCTTTCGCCGCCGTAGTTCTGCCAGTTGGTGTTTGTAATGAAGGAAACGGCGGTATTGAAGGAAAGATCTTCCGCAACCGCGCCCTGCCCGGCCGGATTGAACGGCAGCACGGCCTGGAGGCGCATCACGCCGTAAATGACGAGGAAGCCGCCGACATGGAACAGCAGCATGGCGACCGTGTAGGCCAGCCAATGCTGCTCGCGCTTCTCGTCAACGCCGGAAATCCAGTAGATGCCGGCCTCGATCGGTCGCAGCACCGGCGACAGGAATGTGCGCTCGCCGCCAAACACCCGCGTCATGTACCAGCCGAGCGGTTTTGTGAGTGCGACGATGATGACGCAGAACAGAATGATCTGGAGCCAGCCGACCATAGTCATGGAATCAACCCTTCAAGCTTGGTGCCCGGCGCAGCAGCGGCAGCAGCACCGTCAGCAGGCCGGCGACGAGCACGGCGTCCGCCATCAGTAATTCGACGAGCAGCAGCACGGGTCAGAACCGCTCGGGCCGCAGCAGCGCGTAGGTGAGATAGACGAGGAGGCCGAACGAGACGGCGCCGGCGAGCGCATAATCGAAGATCATGGTCGGCGTCCTCACAGCCGTTCGCAGGCGTAGGTGTAGCCGATCGCGAGCGCAAAGAAGCCGAAGCCCAGCGCCAGCATCAGAATGTCCATCATCGGATTGCTCCTCGTTGCGTCCCAAAAGGCCGGCGCAACTTTCTCTCGGTGACCCCGCGTGCTCGCGAAGGACATGAAACGCACGTCCCCGGATGAGCTGGGACTATTGACCGTGCTGAAATGCCAGCGCGGTCATAGGTTTTCGAGATGAGGGCTATGGCGACGTTATAGGAATCTCATAAAGGCCGGGCGGGCGATCTCACCCACCCGCACCTATGAAATCCTTATATCTCTCGCCCGATCTCCATCTCGTTTTCAAATGCCCTTCGCGCCATCCTGGCAATGCCGGCCGACTGACCGACGCCATTTCCAGGAGGCCTGACATGACCGCCATTCTCCGACGCCTCGTCCCGCCCTCGCTCGGCGAGCAGCTTCGCGCGACACCGGCGATGACGCGTCCGCTGATGTTCGAAATCATCGACAAGGCCTGCCGGCGCGTCGCCTCGTTTGGCCAAAGTGAACGCACGACACGCCTGACGCGCCTGATCGACGCTGAAGCCTGGACCGATGCGGCGCTGGCGCTGCTGGAGCTCGAGCTGCCGATGTGGCAGGTCCGCCGGATCGCCTATGACGAGGGCGAATGGCATTGCGCGCTGTCGCGCGAGCGCGAGCTGCCGGACTGGCTGGACGCCGCGGTC
>NZ_JALBGZ010000284.1:0-7468 GCF_023006515.1 Bradyrhizobium sp. PRIMUS42 | reverse complement strand
AACCCAGCGGCGGCTGCGTGGTCGCCGGCGGCGCCAGCCAGGATGAGGCGGCGGTCCCCATTGGGCCTGCGTCAGGAGATCCGACGGCCGGTCGGTCTGGCCGAGCTTGGGTGCGATCGGCATTGCTTCCGTGACCGCAATGAAGCGGACGCCGATGGTGCCTATCGCCGCGGCAGCTACGGCATTTTTGGCAAGGCCAAGGAAAGCGCGACGGTTGGGGGTGTCCATCATCATCTTCTCCTTAAGTTACGCAGTCCGCCGCACGGCCTGAAGCGCGTAAAGCAGCCACGCGAGGCCGTGCGAGATCAGGTCGACCCCAAGCAGGAATCCGAGGACCCACAGGCTCATGGTGGGGAAGCTGAACAGGATCAGCGCGCCAGCGACCAACCCGAACACGCCGGAGATCAGCATCATCCATCCGTTCTGGCGCCAATGGGCGAAGCTCAGCATGCAGCGGATAACGCCTGAGGCGATCAGGATCGCGCCGAGGAAATAAGTGAGGATCAGAGCGCCGGAGGCGGGCTGGGTCAGCAGCACGAGCCCGAAGGCGACGTAGAGGGCGCCGAGCAGGATCTGCCACAGGAAGCCGCCCCATCCTTTGGTCCAGAAAGCGTGGACGATCTCGAATGCGCCGGCCGCGATCGCGGTTAATCCGATCAACTTCACACTGATGATGGTCGCGAACGCCACGTCGCTGAGAGCTGCGATACCGGCGGCAATCATGACGACGCCGAGGAGAGCGCAGACCCACAGGGGTGGAGGGCCCAGAGCTGCGATGCCGGACCGGCTGTCATAGACTGTCATGCCACGCTCCTGATCTACCAAAGATCGCCGCCCCGACGCGACGATAGATTCGGAGGCGGAGCGTCGACATCCGACGAAACCCTGAGCGACCGGGCGGGAATGTTCGCATGGAGTCTCGGGAGGGATCCCGTGAACGGCGCTATCGCCTGCCGCGCGGACCCAGAGTCAGGTTGGTCACGCCCGCCGCGAGATTGATTCCGATGGATCGCTCGATCGACAGCGGCTGCAACATCACGCTCCGGCGCGAGCCGCCAATCAGGACATTGGCCCCGAGGCCGGGGCCGAACGCGACATTGCCGCTCGCGCCCACATAGTTTCCGCGCAGCGTACCGGGGCCGATCCGCGAATTCTTGGCGAAGACGGCCCAGGAGAGAGAACCCGCCGAGGTCACTCCCAAGTCGAGCCCAACGCGCCTTATGCGTCCCTCATAGATATATTGTCGAGGGGGTCTGCGTGCATAGAAGAAAGTACAGCGCAGCGACTGAGCCGATCCAAGGACCAAGCCCACGCGCGGGGAACTGAGGCATAACAGTCTGCCGACCCTGAATGCGTCGGCGCGGGCAGGCGAGACCGCGGTGCAAAGCAACGCGCATGCGGCAATGCAGAGGAACCGTATCATTGGCATTCAAGCCTCCATCTGGTTGTTCATGGACGCGGCCGCCGGCCGGCGGTCCTGGCGAAGCCAGAACGTGATGCCGAGGCCGATCAGCAGCACCGCGCCAAGCAGGAAGAAGAAGACAGATTGCTTCAGCCAGGATATCGCCGGGACGGTCACGCCCATCGCAAGGCCAAGAAACGAGATCTGTAGCGACAGAAGGCTGACGCCCGCGAGGAACGTGCCAAGCGCGAGCAACGTCAGCAAAACCAAGCCGGTTGCCGGTGTCGGAAGCAATTGCTGGACACCCGACATCAGCATGACGTTCATCGTGACCAGGACGGCGATCCAGTGCAGCGCCTGGGTCCAGATCAATCGGAGCTGGGCCTCCTTGCCCTGCGTCTCCGGCCATTTCGTGACGACGCAGACCACGCCGATGGCGAGCGCAAGGAATTCCCAGTAGCCGACGAGAGGCTGGTGGGAGACGTTGGTGTAGGCGACGCCTGCGACGGCGAGCACCAGCGCCACCACATAAGGGAGTTGCTGCCACAGGAAACGGGTCATCCTGAATTGAGGCGGGGCAGGCTCCGCACCCTCATTCCCTTGTAGATCGGTCTCGCTCATGGGCCATCCACTCACGATCTGTTGCTGCTGAACGTCAGCTTGGGGTCGTCGCCGAGATAATCCTCGACGTAGAACCGGATGATTGCGACACGGCCGATCGCGACCAGGGGCATGGCCAACGCGATGCCCAGGACGCCGAACAGCGCGCCAAGCATGACGATCGCGACCAGCGTCCAGGCAGGAGGGATCTCGACCGCCTGACGTTGGATCAGCGGGCCAATCACATAGCCTTCAATCGACTGGATGATTGTGTAGATGAGCACGGCCCAGATCAGCAGCGAGCCGCCGAGTGGCATTGCGACCAGCGCGATCGGAAGCGCCGCCACGATCGGTCCGAGGTATGGAATGAAGTTCGACAAGCCTGCCTGCAGTCCGAGCACGAGAGGTCCGGGCAGCCCGACCAGATAGAGTGCGACCCAGACGCACAGCGTCATGAGAATGATCCGGATGAACTGTCCGATCAGCCACAACCGCATCACGCTGCCCATCTCGTCCATGACCGCTCTTGTTCGCGCGCGGTAGGGTCGCTTCACCAACATCACCAGGCTCTCGCGATGGCTGGTCGGATCGAAGGCGAAGAGGATTCCGAGGAACACGATGACCAGCGCGCCGGTCAGAAGACTCGATGCTCCACCGAGCAGGAATTGAGCGTGGCTGAGAAAACGCCCCTGATCCGAGAACAGCCATTGCGCAAAGTCGCGGCCCCATTCCGGGCCGAGCAGGTCGACGCCGTATGACAGGAGGTGCTCCTGCAGGACGTCGATCTGGCTGTCCATGACCTTCAGCAGGAGGCGTGTCTGCTCCGGTAGCTTGCCCGCGCCCCATACCAGTCCAAATCCCGACAGAGCGGAGAACAGCAGCAGGACCAGTGTCAGCCGCCAGGCGCGAGCGAGCGGAAGGACCGGGGCCAGCGCCCTTGCGCAGGCATCCAGAAATGCGCCGAACAGCACGCCTGCAAAGATGAGCAGGAGACTGGACACGGTCTGCCACGCCAGAAACAGGAAGACACAGGCAGCGAGCAGGCTGAGCCCGGTCGCGAGAACGCCGCGCGCGGCGCGCTCCGGCACACCGGTGGAATCGTCCTGTGGGACGAGTTCGCGAAGCCGCTCCGGCCCTGTCCTGGAATCGCTCATGGATCGGTCCAATCGCGAGGGTGGATGATGGTTCGCCGCACCTAGGTGCGGACGCGCCGGCTGCCAAAGTGTGGATGCTTGCCGCCACGATGACGCCAGTAGCGGTGCTTGGTCGGGTTCGTATTCGTGTTGGGTGCCACGTTCTTCGGCGCCGATGCGCCGGTGTCCTTCGGCGCGAGCCCCCCCTTGTCAGTCGACTGGGCCAGCAAGGGGGGCGGAGATGCGGAAAGCGCTACCAACCCGCCCAGGATCAGGGCGCCCAAGATGGTTCGGATGCTCATATTCGTCTCCATGCAGCCAAGGACAAGGATTCAAATCGAGATAGCTCCCGTGGACAGTGCGTAGACGCCGGCACATGCGGCGACCGTGATCGCCGCGAAGAGGATCGCCTCGAATGGCCTGAACGCCGCTTCCTTGCGCTCGCGCTTGGCGAGAAAGAACAGCAGCGTGCCGGGTGCATAGAGGATCGACGACAGCAAGAGAAATTTCGGCCCGCCTGCGTAGATCATCGCGGCCGCGTAGACCGTCGCGACAGCCGAGCGGATCCAGTCGCCAACGCGGGCACGCTCGCCAGCGCGATAGGCCTCGCCGGTCCAGGCGAGTTTGAGACCGTAGGCCGCAACAAAGAAATACGGGATCAGCGTCATCGCGCTCGTCATCTTCAAGGCGAGCGTGAATGCATATTCCGCGAACCAGGTGACGAGGAGGAAAGTCTGGATGACGCAGTTGGTGAGCCAGAGCGCTCCGGCGGGGACCTTGTATGCGTTCACTGTTGCGAGAAAGGAGGGCATGGTGCGGTGGACCGCGGCGGAATGCAGCACCTCAGCCGCCAGGAGCGACCAGGACAGGTAGTTGCCGAGGACCGAGATCAGGAGTGCCACGCTGATGAACATACCGCCCCAGCGGCCGACGATCGCCTCCATGACGCCGGCCATGGATGGTGTCGGCAGAGCCGCCAGTTCCGGTCGCAGCAGCACGCCATAGGACAGAAGTGTCACGAGGACGAGCAGGCTGAGCACCGTCAGAAAGCCGGCAATGGTCGCGAATCCAACGTCGGTGCGGGTCCGGGCGTAGCGGGAATAGACACTGGCGCCTTCAATCCCGACGAACACGAACACGGTCAGCAGCATCGTGCCGCGAACCTGGGTGAGCACATTTGAATGCTCCGGCTGCTCCGTTCCGGCGAAGTTCATGGAGAAAAGCCTGCCGTCGAAGGCGATGGCGGCGGCTGCAATGAACAGCAGGATCGGAATGATCTTGGCGTAGGTTGCGATCGTATTGAGCGTGGCGGCGCTCTTGATGCCGCGCAGCAGCAGAACGTGCACTCCCCACAGCAGGACGGACGCCGAAGCGATCGCCACTGCCGTTGTGCCGTCACCGAAGACAGGGAAAAACTGTCCGAGTGTTGCCTTGATCAAGACGAGACAGGCGACATCTGCAAGGCAGCATCCGATCCAGTATCCCACGGCCGAAGCAAAGCCGATATACTCGCCGAACCCGGCCCTGGCGTAGGCATAGATGCCGGCATCGAGGTTCGGTTTGCGGTGTGACAAGGTCTGGAACACGAAGGCCAGCATCAGCATGCCGGTGCCTGCGGTCGCCCAGGCGATCATCGCCCCGAGTGCACCCGTGGTCCGTCCGAAGGACGCGGGTAGTGCGAAAATGCCGGAGCCGACCATCGACCCCACCACGAGCGCGATGAGCGCATTGCGGGAGAGTTTTTGATCGACCTCGTTCGGTGACGGAGCCATGGCAAGATGGCCTTCCAATCCGCGATCGGCGGGCACTGAAGCCGCTCGATCCCGGCGAAGACCTTAGAGGCGGCTTTCCCCCTCGCACATCAGGGATTCTCTGTAGGGAGCGGGGCAGGAAATCGCCAAGCGGTTCTGCGCGCCGCGTTCAGGTCTTTGCCGTTGGGTCGGTCGCGCCTTCAGCGGGACTGGATGATGGTCCGGCAACGGCAGCCAAAAGCACGACGCCGGAACGGCAGAATTCGCCGGCCTTCGCGAGCTCGGCCGCAATGCGTTGGGCATGCAGAACTGCCGTATCCTGATCGGCGTATTCGCATCCGGTCCCATCGGGAGTGAGACCGTATTTGTCGACGATGTGGAAATAGAAGCGCATGCCAGCCGATTAGGCCGCACCGCGATCATCTCCTAGTGACAAACGCGTAAGGCGCCCCCTCCAAAAGGAGGACGGTGAAGCTGCGGTTCCAGGTTGCCGCTTTGTAATGGGCAGGATGGTCGCTGCGGATCGCCGGCAAGCCGCGGGGGCAGCAGGGTGGTTTCCCCGCCGGCATTCGGGTGATTGTCCGATGCCGTCCTCTGAGCCCGAGGGATAGCGTAGGCTCGTCAGCAAGCTCTGAGAGGAGACGAGCAATGTCGAATTACGACCAGGACCTGGCGGCCTCGAGTGCGAGCGGTGGTGGCACAATCGCGGTGGACACCGGACTGCGTGCCTACATGCTGCGCATCTACAATTACATGACCGCCGGCGTCGGCCTGACCGCCGTCGTCGCGTGGCTGACCTATCAGCTGACCGGCCCCGCCTTGCTGCAGAGCCCGTTGATGTGGGTCTTCATCCTGGCGCCGCTTGCGCTGGTCTTCTTCATCGGTTCGCGCATCAATACGCTGTCGGTATCAACTGCACGGCTTCTGTTCTTCATCTATGCCGCCCTGGTCGGCGTGTCGCTCTCGACGCTGCTCCACATATACACCAGCGCGTCGATCACACGCGTCTTCTTCATCGCGGCGGCGACCTTCGGGGCGCTCAGCGTATTCGGCTACACCACACGGCGCGACCTGTCCGGTCTCGGCACCTTCTTGTTCATGGGGCTGATCGGCGTCATCATTGCCAGCCTGGTCAACCTCTTCCTGCAGTCATCCGGACTCGACTGGCTGATCTCGGTCGTGGGCGTCGGTGTCTTCGCCGGACTCACGGCCTACGACACGCAGCGGATCAAGGCGATGTACGACAGCAGGGATGATGAAACCACGGCCGGCCGCAAGTCCGTGATTTCGGCGCTGTCGCTCTACCTCAACTTCATCAACCTGTTCATGATGCTACTGCGCCTCGCCGGCGGTCGGCGCTAGCGGGCCAAAGGCGGCCGTTCAGGCCGCAGGCCGTTCCGCCGCACTTGCGAGCGCGTCGCGCAGGGCCTGTTCCTTGTTGTCATCCAGGGACGTCTTCAGCACGATCCCACCGGCGTCCTTGATCTCCTTCAGCACCTTGTCCGCCGTCATGTTCTTGATCAGGACGAACAAGGCGGCGTTGCCGGTGTGGAGCGAAGTAGACAATTCCTTCATGAAGGCGTCGTCGATGCCGAAATCGGACAGGGCGCCGCCGAGCGCGCCGGATGCCGCGCCGACCGCGACACCGAGGATCGGATTGAGGAAGATCACGCCGATCAGGAGGCCCCAGAAACTTCCGGTCATCGCGCCCACCGCCGTCGTGTTGACGAGTTGATTGAGCTTGATGCCGCCGGAATCGGTTTTCACGGCGATCACCGCATCGCTGAGCGTGATCAGATATTCCTTCTGCAGCCTGAGCAGCCGTTGACGCACTTCTTCGGCCTTCGCCTCGGATGGATACACGATCGCTACTAGGTCGGACATGCAAGCCTCCTGCTGGATCGAGTCCCGCCGGGCAAGCCTGGTAGGCTCCGGCTAGACACGCTGGCAAAGATTAGCTGCCGGTCCGCCGTGGCGGCATCGGAGAAAACCCTGGAGCCATAGGGATGAATGTTCCTGATCATGGCAGTGGAGGGCACGCCATTCGCAACCGATGCTTGAGCCCTCGTCTCACAAGGCCATAAGCATCAGTGTGCCAAATAGCAAAGCTAGCGCGAGAAGGCAGATGCTTGCCGCCGGCCATTGGCAGAGAATGCCGTTGCCCCGCTCGACAAGACGGCCAGATGCACCGCAAACGCGCCGGAATGGATCGAGCGTTTTGGTGGCGAACTTCCAACGCGCCGAAGACCCTAGTTGCTGCGAGGAGGGCGTGAGCAGAACCGCCAGCACGATGCCCCCCAGGACGGTCACAAACGTCTTGGGGAGCATCCCGGTTTCGAACAGGCCTGACGTCGAAATGTTCGGGATTGGCAGATAGGGATTCCAAGGTAGGAGTCCCAGCAATAGCGAGAATAATGCCAGGACGAGCGCTGCCGTGTTCCGGAGGCGCGATGTGGGGCCGCGCAAGGCAGTCGGCCCGTTCGAGGGCGCTAGCGCATGAGCCAGCACCAGCACCACGTAGGCGGCCGTGAACATTCCGCCCGCTTCGAGGGCGATTGCCCACCACCACTGCCCGGTCCCGG
>NZ_JALBGZ010000283.1:0-7482 GCF_023006515.1 Bradyrhizobium sp. PRIMUS42 | reverse complement strand
CGACCGATCGCCATGCCAGCGTCGATGGCCTCGGCGCGGCCGGCCTGAAGAAGCTCGAGCTGGCCAAGGCGCTCGCCACTTCGCCAAAGCTGCTGCTCGCCGATGAGAGCCTCGGCGGTCTCGACGAGGCCGAGATGGATCAGGCCGCCGACATGCTGCGCAACATCCGCGACGAGCTCGGCATCACCATCATCTGGGTCGAGCACATCATGGGCGTCTTGATGCGCGTCGTCGATCGCGTCATGGTGCTCGATCACGGCGAGAAGATCTCGGAAGGATTGCCGAGCGCGGTCGCGGGCGACCCGCGCGTGATCGAGGTCTATCTCGGCACCGATGCCGAGACCACGCAGGCCGCGGCCGCTGAAGCGCGCCGTCGCGCGGGAGGCTAGCCGATGCTGGAGCTCCGCGCCGTCAATGCCGGCTATGGCACGTTCCAGGCGCTGTTCGATGTCAATCTCGACGTGAAGGCCGGCGAGGCCGTCGGCGTCATCGGCCCCAATGGCGCCGGCAAGACCACCTTGATGCGCGTCATCTCCGGCCTGATCCGGCCCTCGCGCGGGTCGATCCGGATGGAGGGCGCCGACGTCGTGGCAACGCCGGCGCATAAGATCGTCAGCCTCGGCATTGCGCATGTGCCGGAAAACCGGCGGTTGTTTCCGCAGCTCTCGGTCGACGATAATCTCAAGATGGGCGCCTTCATGAAGGAGGCGCGTGGTCACTATGCCGAGCGGGCCGAGGTCGTTTTCGACCTGTTTCCGCGCCTGAAGGAACGGCGCCACCAGATGGCCGGCACCATGTCCGGCGGCGAGCAGCAGATGTGCGCGATCGGCCGTGCGCTGATGTCGAATCCAAAACTGCTGCTGCTCGACGAGCCGTCGGCGGGGCTGGCGCCGGTCGTGGTGCAGCAGGTGTTCGAGCTGGTGAAGCGGATCCGCGCCAGCGGGCTGACGGTGCTGATCGTCGAGCAGAACGTGCAGCAGGTGCTGAAAGTGGTCGATCGCGCCTATCTGATCGAGGCGGGCACGATCAGGGCGTCCGGCACCTCGGCCGAGATGCTCGCAAGCGACACCGTCAAGGAAGCGTATCTCGGGGTATGATGGGCATGCAGGCGTTCCTGGACATATTCGACATCTATCTGCTGGAGGCCGTGATCAACGGCATCCTGCTCGGCGGCGTGCTGGCGCTGCTGGCGCTCGGGCTCAACCTGATCTTCGGCGTCATCGACGTGACCTGGATCTGCTATGCCGAGCTCGTGATGATCGGCATGTACGCCATGTATTTCATGGTGCAGTATTACGGCATCAGCTATTTCGTTGCGGCGCCTCTCACCATTCTGCTGGTCGCGGTCCTCGGCGCGGCGCTGCATTACCTCGTGATCGCGCCGCTGTTGACGGCGCCGCCGATCAACCAGTTGCTCGCGACCGGCGGGGTGCTGTTCGTGCTGCAGAGCTTTGCCACCGTCGCTTTCGGCATCGACTTCCGCAATCTCGGCATCCGCCTGCCGGTGCTCGCCTTCGGCGACATGAACTTTAGTTATGCGCGACTCCTGTCATTCCTGGCCGCGCTGGTCGGCATGGTCGCCGTCTATCTGTTCATGACGCGCACCTTCACCGGCACCGCGATCCGCGCCATCTCGCAGGACCGCCAGATCATGGCGCTGATGGGTGTCGACACCAGGCGGATCTATCTCATCACCTCGGCGCTCGGCGGCGCGCTGGCCGGGCTCGCCGCCTGCCTTTTGGTGTTGCAATATGACGTGCATCCCTTCGTCGGCCTCTCCTTCGGGCCGATCACCTTCCTGATCTGCGTGCTCGGTGGCCTCGGCAATTTCATCGGCGGCTTCATTGCCGCCTTCGTCTTCGCCGAGATCATCTCGCTCGGTGGCCTGTTCTCCGATCTCGAATGGGGTTATGTGCTCGCCTTCGCCTTCTTCATCGTCATGATGTTCATCCGGCCTGCGGGCCTGCTCGCGAGGCGCCGATGATGGGGCAGGGGCGGCTTGCTGCCTGGGGGATGGGATTGGCGGCGCTGGTCGCGCTGCCTTTCGTCTATCGTGATCCCTATCACCTGCACATCCTGGTGCTGATCCTGATCTGGTCGTTCGCCTACACATCGTGGTCGATGATGGGGCGGTTTGGCCTCGTCTCGCTGGGCCACGGCGGCTTCATGGGGATCGGCGCCTATGTCACCGCGTTGCTCTGGAATCATCTCGGCGTGTCGCCCTGGATCGGCATTCCCGTCAGCATGGTCGCAGCCGGCGCGCTGGCGCTGATCGTCGGTTATCCCTGCTTCCGTTTCCGCATCACCGGGCACTATTTCGTGCTGGTGACGCTGGCGCTCTCCGGCATCGTGCTCCAGGTCATCACGGCGACGCGCGACTATACCGGCGGCTCGCTGGGCTATACGCCGAACCGGACCTCGGGAAACAAGCTGCTGGCGCTGCAATTCGACGACAAGACGACCTGGTACCTGATCGCGCTCGGGGTCTGGCTGTTCGGCATCGTGGTCTGGCATTGGGTCGATCGCAGCATGGCACGCTACGCGCTGGAGGCGATTTCGGAGGACGAGGACGCCGCGGCCGCCGCCGGCGTCGACGTCACCGCGGAGAAGCTGAAGATCACGCTGCTCAGTGCGGTGATGACGGCTCTGGCGGGCGCGATCTACTGCCAGTACCAGATGTTCATCACGCCGGACACGGTCAGCGGCATTGCGGTGTCGCTCCAGATGGTGTTCGCGGCCATCGTCGGCGGCCTGTTCGTCTCGCTCGGCCCGACCTTCGGTGCCGTGATCACCATCCTGCTGGCGGAAACCCTTCGCATCGGCTTCGGCACCAAGGCGGTCGGCTGGGACAATCTCGTCTACGGCGTGCTGCTCGTGCTTTTCATCATATTCCTTCCCAAGGGCATCCTTGGTAGCGTGCTCGACCGATTGAAGCCGCAACGCAAGGTACCCCGCGCTCATGAGCAAGAAGCCGTCCAAATCGCTCGCCCAGGAGCTTGACCGTTACATCACGCCATTCCGCTACGATGGCTCCGGCAAGTTTCATCTCAAGGCGCACAAGACCGACGAGAAGGGCGACCTCGACAAGGAGAAGGCGCAAGCGATCCTCGATGCCAACAAGAAGCGGCTGATCGGATTTCAGGAGAAGCTCTACGCCCAGGACCGCTGGTCGCTCCTGATCGTGTTCCAGGCCATGGATGCCGGCGGCAAGGATAGTGCGATCAAGGCGATCTTCGAAGGCATCAATCCGCAGGGCTGCGAGGTCCATGCCTTCAAGGCGCCGAGCAGCAAGGAGCTCGACCACGATTTCCTGTGGCGCCACGTGATCGCGCTGCCCGAGCGCGGCCATATCGGTATCTTCAACCGCTCCCATTACGAGGAATGCCTGGTGACGCGCGTGCACCCGGAGATCCTCGCCAAGGAGAAACTTCCGTCCAAGGTCGTGACGAAGAACATCTGGAAGGAGCGGTTCGAGGATATCTCGGCCTTCGAGCGCTACCTCTGCCGCAACGGCACCGTGGTGCTGAAGTTCTTCCTCAACGTGTCCAGGGACGAGCAACGCGAGCGTTTCCTCGACCGGCTGGAGGATCCGGCCAAGCAGTGGAAGTTCTCGATGGATGACATCAAGGAGCGCGCGCTGTGGCCGCGCTACCAGGCGGTCTACCAGGACATCGTCCGGCACACCTCCACGACCCACGCGCCGTGGTATGTCGTGCCCGCCGACCACAAATGGTTCGCGCGTGTCGTGATCGGCTCGGTGATCAATGCGGCGCTCGAAAAGCTCGACCTGCGCTTCCCCCGCGCAGACAAGGCCTCGCTGGGCGAATTCGACGAGGTGCGCAAGGCACTCGAGAAAGAGGGGAAGGGAGGCAAGAGGCGAGCGAAGTGACAGTGAACGAGACCGCGAACCGGAAGAACGTCAGCTTCGCGCTCCAGGGCGGCGGCGCGCACGGCGCCTTCGTCTGGGGCGTGCTCGACCAGGTGCTCGAGGATGGCAGGCTCGCGATCGAGGCAATCAGCGCCACCAGCGCCGGCGCGATGAACGCGGTGGCGATGGCCTCCGGCATGGCCAAGGGAGGCGCGGAGGCCGCGCGGCAGAACCTGCACGCGTTCTGGTACGAAGTGTCGCGCATGGACATGGCGTACGATCTGCTCTCGCCGCTCAACCAGTGGATCCAGGCCCTCAAGCTGCCGCCGGAATATCATCCGGTTCACGCCTTCATCCACACGCTGACGCACACGCTGCCGCCGAACCTGCTCAATCCCTTCCAACTCAATCCGCTGCGCTCGCTCTTGCAGCGCGTGGTCGATTTCGACCGGCTCAATTCCTCGCCCGAGGCGCCAGCACTGTTTCTCAACGCCACCAATGTCCGCACCGGCAAAATCAAGGTGTTCCAGAGCCCGCATCTCACCGCTGAAACCGTGCTGGCCTCGGCCTGCCTGCCGCCCTATTTCCAGGCCGTCGAGATCGACGGCGAGCATTATTGGGATGGCGGCTATCTCGGCAATCCCGCGATCTATCCGTTGATCTACCGCAGGGGCAGTCACGACGTCATCATCGTGCAGGTCACGGCGATCCGGCGCGACGAACTGCCGGCCAGTGCAGCCGACGTCCTCCACCGCATCAACGAGATCAGCTTCAATTCGTCCCTGATGCGCGAGATGCGCGCGATCGCCTTCGCCACGCGGCTGATCGACAATGGCGAGCTCGACAGCGACAGGCATAGCCGCATGTACATGCACTGGATCGGCAACGACCAGCTGATGTCGCAGCTCGGCACGGCCACGCAATTCCATCCCGAATGGAGCCTGTTGTGCCGCCTGCGCGATGAGGGCCGCGAGGCGGCGCGAAGCTGGCTGGCGCGAAACTTCGACCGGGTCGGAGAGTCCTCGACGGTTGATCTGACGGATATGTTTCTCTAGGCCGCTGAGCCGGCCATCGACAAAAAAGTGCGAAAACAACCCCACTCACAGTAGCGAAATCAAGGGGTATATGTGGTTGCTGATTTTACGAAATCGAATCGACGTGTCGGGCAAAGCAGGGGCATGAGGCCCCATGCCCTGGCTTACGGAACTCGCCCGCTCAAATGTGATCTCCGTGATCATCGATCCCGCTTGACAGTTTTATATCACGGGAGGAGCATGCCGGTGGTCGCAAACAAAGCGACGCGCAACGTCCACCTCATGAGCAAGGGGAGGTCTATGACGCCACCTCCGCAAATCCAGCCGCGTTAAGTGCGACGGAGCTCGTTCGGACTATCGCATAGCGGCAGAAACCGCGAACGGCACGCCGGGTCAAGGTTTAGCGGGCTGCATCAGTAAGGCAGAGCCCCTACCTTCCCGGCGCTGTATTTTGCATCACGTTGATCATGTCAGGTGGCCGTGATGCGGCCCCGTGACAGGCGTGTTTTCACACCCTGCTTTTGTCCTCCTTCCTCCTCGCCGTCATTCCGGGCCAACGCCCGGAATGACGGAGTATTTGCATGCAGGGTACGCGTGTCGCCACGCCGTCGTGGCCGGGCTTGTCCCGGCCATCCACGACTTGCCGCACGGGTGCGAAGAACGTGGATGCCCGGGCCTTTGCCGCGCCGAAGCGGCTTCGGCCGCGCCGGCGGAACAAGCCCGGGCATGACGACCTCTTGTGAGTCGCGCTGCGAGAATTCTACAGAAAGACGGATCGCGTTCTGTTGGCGTTTGAGCCCCACCGACGCCCGGTTCCCTCATCCTGCATTGCGGCAAATGCCAAGAGAATGTCGCCTCAAAGGCCCACTTCCGACACAGGCCACGGGCGAATAGCAGCCATCCGACATGACGCATGTGCTTCGGCGGTGACGGCCACGACACCGCGGGCGCATTCATTTTTTTCAGGGAATCAGCGTGTCGCATAAGCTTGCCCCGGCGCTCCTCGCCGCTCTCTTCCTCGCGATCTCATCTCTCTCCGGCGCCCGCGCCGAGACGCCGGCCGCGAACAGTGCTGCCGCGTTGTCGCCTGAGGAAGCCAAGCGTGCGCTGGTGACGCTCCAGGACGACAAAAAACGTGCGCAGATGATCGACACGCTGCGCGCGATCGCCAATGCGTCCGGTCCGCAAGCGCCTGCGCCCGAGCAGAAGTCGCCGATCCCGCTCGCTGCCGACGGCCTCGGGGCGCAGCTCCTGCTCACGGTGTCGGAGGAGATCGGCGCGATCTCGAGCGAGATCGCCAGCGTGGCGCGGACGCTCACGCATTTCCCAGCGTTCTATTACTGGATCGTGCGGACCGCGAACGATCCTGCGGCCTACAATCTCCTGATCGAGATCGCCTGGAAGCTCGCACTGGTGCTCGGTTGCGCGCTCGCGGCCGAATGGGTGCTGTTCCGTCTGATCCGGCGTCCGGTCGCATTTCTGGAAGGACGCGTGCCGCATGCCGCGCGCCTGCCGGCGCAGGCGCTGCCCATCGCCGATCCGCCGTCGTCAGTCGCCGACGTGACGCCGGCACCTGAATTGCAGAAGCGCCGTCACAGCCTCGCGCGGATCTGGCAGGTCCTGCTGCGGCTGCCCTTCGTGTTCGGACGCCTCGTGCTCGAGCTGCTTCCGGTGTTCGTCTTCATGGGCGTCGCCACCGCGCTGCTCGGCACCGAGATCGGCGAGCCCACCACCGTCCGCCTCGTGATCCTCGCGGTTGCCAACGCCTATGCGTTCTCGCGTGGGCTCATCTGCGTGGTCCGTGCGCTGGCGGGGCCGTTCGGCCTGTTTCCTGTCAGAGCCGAAACCGCGGCCTATGTCGAGATCTGGGCGCGCCGCATCGTCGGTGTCGGCGTATCCGGCATCGCCTTCGCCAATGTGGCGCTGCTGCTGGGTCTGCATCGTGCTGGTTACGCCGCGCTACTCCGCATGGTGATGCTGGTCGTGCATCTCTTCGTCGTCGTCATCATCCTGCAGTGTCGCCGCCAGGTCGCGGACGCCATTCGCGCGCCCGCCGACCAGGCGGGAATCGCGGCGCGGCTGCGCAACCGCGTCGCCGGTGGCTGGCATTATCTTGCGATCGCGCTCGATCTTGCACTCTGGGCGGTGTGGGCGCTCAACATCCGCAACGGCTATTCGCTGCTGCTGCAATATTTCGTCGGCACCATCGTGGTCGCAGTGATCACGCGTGTCGCCATCATGCTGACGCTGAGCCTGATCGACCGCGGCTTCCGCATCAAGCCGGAGGTCCTGCAGCGCTTTCCGGGCCTCGAAATCCGCGCCAACCGCTATCTGCCGCTGCTGCGCAAGATCGTGTCAGGCGTGATCGTCTTCATCGGCTTCGTGGCCGTGCTCGAAGTCTGGGGCGTGGACGCCATCGTCTGGTTTTACGGCGGCCAGATCGGCAGCCGGCTGATCTCGGCCGTGGTGACGATCGGCGTCGCCGTCCTCGTCGCCGCGGCGATCTGGGAAGCCAGCAACGCGCTGCTGGACCGTCAGATCAACACGCTGTCGCGGGACGGGCAGGCTCGCCACGTTGAC
>NZ_JALBGZ010000282.1:0-7493 GCF_023006515.1 Bradyrhizobium sp. PRIMUS42 | reverse complement strand
CGCAATACGACGCCTACATGCGGGAACGCGAACGCAAGCGGCTGCTGCCCGCGGCGGATCGCGAGAAGGAAGAGCAGGCGCAGAAGGGCGCGACGGGGACGACGTCGGGCAACGCGGTGCGGTAAGAGGCGATTGGCGAATAGGGAGTAGCGAGTAGAAGGCCGCCCCCATTCCATGCGCTACTCGCCACTCCCTATTCGCTAATCCACAAACACCACGGTCTTGCGGCCGTTGAGGATGACGCGGTCGTCGAGATGGTAGCGGATCGCGCGGGCGAGCACGCGGCGCTCGATGTCGCGGCCCTTGCGGACGAGATCTTCCGGCGTATCGCGATGGCTGATGCGCTCGACGTCCTGGTCGATGATCGGGCCCTCGTCGAGGTCGCGCGTGACGTAATGCGCGGTCGCGCCGATCAGCTTGACGCCGCGCTCATGGGCCTGGTGATAGGGTTTTGCGCCCTTGAAGCCCGGCAGGAACGAGTGGTGGATGTTGATGCAGCGCCCCGACAGCTTCGCCGACAGATCATCCGACAGGATCTGCATGTAGCGGGCAAGCACGACGAGATCGGTCTTGGTGTTGCCGACGAGGTCCATGATCTGGCCCTCCTGCTCGCGCTTGGTCTCCTTGGTCACGGGGAGATGGTGGAACGGAATGCCGCCGAAATCGAGCCCGGAATAGACCTCGCGCGGATGGTTGGAGACGATGGCGGCAAGCGTCATCGGCAGCTCGCCGGTGCGCCAGCGATAAAGGATATCGACCAGACAATGGTCGGACTTCGACACCAGCAGCATCACCTTGCGATGCGCAGCCCGGTCGCGCATCTGCCATTCCATGCCGAAACGCTCGGCGATCGCGGCAAAGCCGGTCTGCAGCGCCGACAGTTCCACGGCAAGATCGGCAGCGGTGAACACCACCCGCATGAAGAACTTCTTGGTCTCGACGTCATCGAACTGCTGGGCGTCGAGGATGTTCTGTCCGTTATGCGCGAGGAACGTCGACACCGCCGAGACGATGCCGGGACGATCCGGACAGGACAGGGTCAGGACGTATTGATGATCGGGCATGGCTCTTGATGAAGGTTTGTGCAACGGGTGCGGAACAATCCGCGATTTGCGCCCTGCTCTAGCACCGACCCCAGCCTTGCGCCAATCCCGGACGAAGAGTCAGGATGAACGGACGATTGCGATTTAATGACCGGAGTACGCCCATGGCCGACCGCTTGAACGGCACCCGCATCCTGATCCTGGAGACCCGCGAGGAGGCGCAGTTCTCAAAACTTCTGGCCGAGCAAGGCGCCGAGGTCGTGCAGTGCCCGATGTTCACCATTCACGATGCGCCGGACCCGGCCCCGGTCGAGGCCTGGATTCGCCGCGCCATTGAGAAGCCTTTTGACGATCTCGTGCTGATGACCGGCGAAGGCCTGCGGCGGATCATGAAGCTTGCCCGCGCCCGCGGACTCGACCAGACCCTTATCGCGGCGCTCGCCAAAGCGCGGAAATTCACCCGCGGCCCGAAGCCCGGCAAGGCGTTGCGCGAGGTCGGCCTGGAAGCGCAGCAGACCACGGAGAAACCGACCACCGAAGGCGTCATCCAGATGCTGGGAAAGCTCGATCTGAGGGGCCGGCGCCTCGGCCTCCAGCTCTATCCGGACAAGGACCACAGCGAGCTGACCGGCGCCCTGGCCGCGCAAGGCGCCGCGGTCGATACCGTGCTGCCCTATGTCTACGATTCCAGGGCAGCGGACGCCAACATCGTCACGGCGATCGACGACATGGCCGCGGGGCGGATCGATGCCCTCGCGCTGACCAATCTCGGCCAGGTCCGCCGCCTGATCGAGGCCGCGAAGGCGCATGGCAGCGAGGCCAAGCTGCGCGCCGGCCTCGAACAGACATTGATTGCGTCAGTAGGCCCGGCGGTCTCCGGCGAGCTCGCCGCGCACGGCCTGCGCACGGACATCTCGCCGGCGGAAGACGCCTATTTCATGCGTCCGCTGATCTCGGCGATGGCCGTGGGGCTGGCGGCGAAGAAGCCGAAAGTTCCGGTGAAGTGAAAATGTACAGCAGGGTCTGGCGCACGACACGATACACGCACGCAATGCCTTCGATGCCGCGGAGAGATGCATCAAACTCAAAGATGGCGTGACCCGCGAGGGGACCGCTGACGCCCGGCGCCGGATAAAGCGCTCGCGCACCAGAGCATAGGCATTCAGATCGTCGCCGCTCGTTGTCGCACGGGAAAGAAGCAGGTCGATGCTTTCCGCCTCGGCGATGGCGCGATCGCGCGGGAATGCCAGAGGATTGATCCGGTAAAGGGAGAGATCGTCACCGCTTCTGATTGGCGTTTCAAATTTCGAGATCACGCGCGGGTTCCAGGATCGGGCCTGCTCAATCTCGATCATCGTGCTTCGAGGAGTGCGCCCGAGTCATTGCAATGGCATGATCAGGAATGGTCGCGTTCAAACTGATGCGTATTTCACGCGGCCACGAAATTTCCGCGATGACGACGCCAGCGGAGAGAAAGCCGCGGGTTGCAGCGCGTTGAGCGAAGTATTCGAACCGCCGACCAAGCGACGATGCTTAGCTTGCCACTTGCGAGGCGGCCGACATCAATTCCTGAGGGCTGGGCATCCCGAACATGCGCTGGCCGCCTTCGGGAACCTCCGTAAAGGTCCAGCGCACGACCCCCTCCCGATCGAGCAGGAACTGGCCGAACAGCTGACCCTGGCCGGTCGCCGCCATGCGTTGATCGGCCTCCATCATCTCGTAGCCATCCTTCTTGTTGAGCTGCTCGGCCGCCGCCAAACGATTCATCGGCCCCGGCAATTCTCCGGGAATGTCCACTTGCATGCTCATGACCACATCCATGCCCACCTTGCGCGGCCACTCGGTTTCCTTCTCCGTGAACTCGAGATTGGGCAGGCCGAACGCGCGGTGCGAGACCCGCTCGGGGTCGGACGCGGCGAGCAGATTGGGCAATGGATGATAGCGGAAGTAGAGCCGCGCGCGCTCGATGGGCGTATTCACGATGGTGAGACTTTCGACCCCCTTGTCGCGCAGAGCCGCGTCTAGTTGCGCCTGTGCCGCGATATGGCGGCGGCAGAACGGGCAGTGCAGACCTCGAAACAAGCCGATCAATATCGGACTATGCCCGCGAAAATCCTGGAGCGCGATCTTTCCATCGCGTGTGATGGCATCCAGCTCGACGTTCGGTGCTCGATCGCCCGGTTGAAGCGGTCCGTTGACATGAAGTTCTGACATGGTTGAACTCCTTCATATGACCTAGTCAAGAAATGGCAGTACGATCAGCCCGGCGGGATCAAGCCCGTGGCGGGCGCAGACATCGTGGGCCAGCGCGAAATATCGGTCGGCCTCGGGCATGTCGCCTCGATCAAGGCTCAGTGTCGCGAGACCATCATAGCACGGAAAGAGCTGCTGCGGTTCGCCGGTTTCGTTCGCTACCTCGATTGCCTCATTGTAGCAGAGGGCGGCCAGATCGGGGCGGAAATGGCATTGATGGATTTGCCCGAGTACGATCAAGGGCACGGAGAGATGCTCCCGCTGATCGAGCGCACGGTCGATTTCGATCGCCTTCTCCGCTGCCGGCACCCCCTCCTCGGTACATCTGTCCGTGAAGGTACAACAAGCAACGGCAAAATTGGCGAGAAGACGCGCCTGGAAGCCGAGATCCCCGATCCGACACGCGACATCCAGTCCACGCCGGCAGACCTCCACGGCTTTCGCCGGGTCGACAATCGTGTAGAGCACACCGAGATTGGTGTAGCCGCGGCAGGCGACGTTAAGCAGGCCGGCGGCTTCGGCGGCTGCGACACTTTGCTCTACCTCGCGCACCGCCTCCTGGTGTCGTCCAACCCGCGCCAGTGCAACCCCCTTGGTATTGAGAGCCTCCGCAATGGCGCGCGCCGCCTCGAGCACGGCGTGCTTATCGGCGTCGGCAGGCACGGATCGGGCATAGCCGAGCGCCTCCTCTGCCCAGCTCGCGGCGGCCACGTGGTCGCCGGTGCGAAACGCGAGACGGCCGCGCTCCTGCAAGAGATGCGCCCACTCGATGGGCGCGTCGATCCCTCCAAGCAGTTTGGCTGCCTCAGCGTAATGCGTCTCCGCCTTGATCCGCTTGCCGGCGTCCCACAGCAATCGGCCAAGCTTGCGGAGAATCCGCGCTTCGCCGATCCGGTCCTCTGCGGCTCGGTACCCCTCCAACGCGCTCTGATAGTGCTCCTCGGCCGTATTCCGCCGGCCAGCCGCGCCACAAAGGTCCGCAATCCGCTCGTACAGGACCAGACGCTCCGGCTCCCGTTCGCCGCTGGCCAGCAGCACGGCGAGGGCCTGTCGGTAGAGACGGATGGCATCGTCGTTGGCATAGCTCGCGCGTGCGCGGTCGCCGGCCGCGCGCAGATAGCGCGCGCCCTTCGGCTTGCTCGCGCTCAGACTGAAGTGATGTCCGAGCAGTATGAGATCCTCGAGGCGCTCGGGCTCATTGCCGTAGAGCCGCTCCAGCGCGGCACCAATCCGTCCGTGAAGCTCGATCCGGCGCTGCTGAAGCAGGTTTTGATAGATCACGTCCTGAAGCATGGTTTGCGTGAAACGGTAGGTGCGCAGCGAAATCGAGTTCGAACCCGCGATCTCCTCGATGATCTCCGCGTCGCATAGAAGTTCGAGCCCTGCTTCGACCCTCGCTGGCTCGGTTGCCGCCGCGCCAAGTACACCCGCATCAAGACGCGGGCCGATTACCGCGGCCTCCTGCGCCAGGAGGCGGACCTGATGCGGCAACCGGTCGAGGCGAGCCAGCAACAACGCCTGAATGCTTGCCGGAATATCGGCGGCGGCTTCATCCGACTTCACCCGCCACTGCGCTCCGTCGCGTTCCAGGGTGCCGGCCTCGATGAGGCCGCGTATGATCTCCTCGAGGAAAAGCGGATTGCCGCCGGCGCGATCGAGGATCCGACTGAACAGACGTCCCGGCGGTTCGCACCAACCGTGCCTGAAGTAGGCCGCGAGCAGCCTCTGTCCGTCAGCGTTGCCAAGCGGAGGCAGCCGAAGGGTCGTGTGACTGATCCTGCTCGAACCGAGCTGCTCCAGTTCCAGCGTCGGCCGATGCGTAAACAGCAGCATCAGCCGCGTCCGCTCGAGTCGGTCCATCAGGAACCGCAACGCTTCAAGAGACACCGCGTCGGCCCAGTGCAGATCCTCGACGATGATCAGCAGCGGCGACAGTGCCAGGCGGCGTTCGAAGACGGTGCGAATCGCGAAGAATATCTGCCGGCGGAGCTGTTCGGGCTCGACATGCCTGAGCACGGCGTTGGGGTCGCCGAGGCCGAGTACGTGCAGATAGAGCGGCATCAGGCGGTCGGCCTCGTCCGTCGCGAGGCCAAGCTCCGACAGCGCTTCGGCGACCTTCGCCTCCGCCTCTCTGGCGCTCGCCTTCTGCGCGATGCCATAAGCGCTGCGCAGCACGGCGGCGAGTGCGCCGTAAGACTGTTCGCCGAGCGGCGAGCAGACCGCGCGCCGGACCGCCAAGTCTGCGAAGCGATCCTCCTCACGGATACGGGCGAGGAATTCGTCGACCAGCCGCGTTTTCCCAATACCCGCTTCGCCAATCAGCCGCACCAGTTGAGCCGCACCGTCGCGCGCGCGATCAAGGCTGCCGATCACGCGCGCAAGCTCGGCGTCGCGCCCGACCAGCGGTGCATCAAGGCCCAGCGTGTCGAGGCCGCGTGCCGCGCGGGGCGTATCGAGCGGTCCCTTCAGACGATGGACCAGAACGCTACCCATCTTGCCCTTGAGCGAAACCTCGCCAAGCGAGTCATAGGAGAATGCATGCCGCGTCAGGCGGTGGGTCAGCGGCCCGACCAGCACCTCGCCCGGCGCCGCCATCGACTGCAACCGCTGCGCGGTATTCACAGTATCGCCGGTCACCGAAAAGGATTTGGCAACGCCCACACCTAACCCGCCCGCAACGACGTGCCCGGTGTTGATGCCGACATGGAGCAGCAGCGGTGAACCGGCATAGGCTTTTGCGCGCTCGCTGAGGCGCGCCGTCCGGCTGATCATGTCGAGGGCAGCGCGGACCGCCCGCTCGGGGTCGTCCTCGTGCGCGGCCGGTGCACCAAACAGCGCGAGCAGCGCATCGCCGATGAATTTGTCCACGAAGCCGCCATAGCTCTGCACCGCAGCCGTCAGTTCCTCGAACAATTGGTTCTGAAGCGTCTGCATGACCTCGGGGTCGAGCCGCTCGCTCATCGCAGTGAAGCCGCTGAGGTCGGCAAACAGCACGGTGATGGTGCGGCGGTTTGCCTCGCTGTCGATCCTGTCGGACTGCGGACGACATGCTTGTTGCGGGTCGGCCAGCGGTGCCAGCGGCGGCGAGGAGGCCCTGATCGGCGCTGTCGGCCGGCTCGGCCGCGCCTCTCCCCCGTCTTTGAGGGCCTCACCGACCAGGGCGCCGCATTTCGGGCAATAGGCGAAATCCGGTGCGCATGCATAGCCGCAGCCGGGGCACGCGTTGGGCTGCTTCGTGCCGCACTTCGGGCAGAAGGCAAAGCCGCTCTGAACCTCGGAACCGCAGCAAGAGCAGTTCATGGGTCAAGACCCCGCGAAAGCCGCGACGGCGCGATCTACTGGACGACCGGATGGGTCCAGGAACCCGGCGAGCATGGGCTCGTTGCATTGGAAGAGCAAGCGGTGGTTGGTTAACGGACGTGGTCGCGGCTTCACTCCTCGCTCGCAACTGCGCAGTCTTCCGATGTCGAGGATAGTGACCTCGCCATACCCCGGCAGCAACAACCGCGCCTTCTCCAGCCGGTTCGTGCGCGGCGGCGCACTGATATGCATAGCACTATATGGCGCCGTTCCCCACCAGCACGAACGGCGCCCAGATGCCGGGCAGCGCATTCGCGCCGCCCTTCGCAATCAGTGCCGAGATAGAGCGACGCAGCGCCTCGGCGCGGCCGATGTCTGGATGTGCGTTGAGGGCATCGATCGTACCGGTCGTGATGACCACCGCTGCATCGGAGTTGACCGCCCAGTGCGAGACCAACAGCGCACGCGTGCCCGCATAGAAGAACGCCCGCGCGAGACCTGAGAAGGCCTCCGAATTGGCCGCCTGGCCGCCGGCCGTATTGCACGCCGACAGGATCACCCAATCGGCGTCGAGCCTGAGGCCCGAGATCTCCGACGATGAGAGATAGCCGTCATCGGCTTGCGTTGCCGCCGCTGGCGGGCTCAGGATCAACCCGGGTTCGATCGAGCCGCGCACCTGCCCCGCAAGCGCGCCATGCGTCGCGAAATGCAGGATGCGATATTTTGCGAGATCGCCGCTCTGGCTGAACGTCTTCATCTTCGTCTCGGACGCATCATTGGCGAGCAAGACATCGCCTTTGACGGGCGCGAAGGTGCCTGCCACCGCGCACAATTCGAGCGCGGTTTCCGGCAGCGGCATCTGGCGCCTGAGCTGCGCAATGTCCGCCGCGCCGCCCG
>NZ_JALBGZ010000281.1:0-7497 GCF_023006515.1 Bradyrhizobium sp. PRIMUS42 | reverse complement strand
CGCATCGACGTGCCCGTGCTGATCGCGGTCGGCAGCGCCGACGACGTGGCCGGCTCCGCCAGCGCGCTCGGCGCCATCATTCCCGGCTCTGAAGTGCTCGATATTCCGAACCGCGACCACATGCGCGCGGTCGGCGACAAGGTCTACAAGACTGGCGTGCTAGATTTCTTGTCACGGCGGCGGTGAGGCACAAAGAGCCACAAGCAGACATCTCGCGACAGCTATGTGGCCAGTCTTTCGAGAAGTGTGTGGACCGCGAATGCTATCATTGGAAGCACCACGATCGTCATCAGCAATCGTTGCTGCACAAAATTGCCCTTGCTGGTCGTCCCTGGGAAACATCTCCCAAGTCATTCGCTCCCACAAATCGCGGCGTTGCTCGAATATGCAGCACGTGGGCCGACCAAAGCCAAGTGAAGGCGGTGGGGTGAGGGAGGCTCCTCCACACGTCAGCTATGATATGTTGTGCCTTTCTTCATCGCAGGGGAGAGATTGACGTGTCCGAGACCCAGAAGCTGACGCCCGCACTCTCGACGCCTGAGCGCGACCTGCTGGGGCGAGAAGTATATAAACGACTGGCCGACAGAGCGGCTGGCCGCATCAAAGACCTCGATGTTGACGCCATCCTTGCCAAAGGAATGGGGCTATTCCAGAAGCGCTCAATCTCCAATGTAGGGCAATTCGGAGTTGATGGTCTAAAGACGCTCTTCTTGCTGCTTCTCCTTTTCGCGATCCCCGCGGACGACTGCTCCGCGCAGACACCGCCGCCGCCAGTCGACGAACATGCGTTCGAGCGCGTGCAGCCGACGGTCGTGAAGAGATTGGCGACCCGCTTTTCGCTAGGCGCATTCGTCGGCCGCTTCGAGGAGACGCCGCTCGGCGCAGTCCGCGAAGCCGTGGGTGAAGGGACCATCCAACACCAGGGCGACGCTGGAGGTAGCATCTATTGGCTGTGTTATGGGCGCGCGCAGCATCGATTATGGGTCGTGTCCAGCGGAGAGATGGGCGGCCCGGACCATCTCGTCACAGAGATCGTGGAAGAGCTCACCGAGAAAGACACCAAGACCTCGACCGATTGCGCCATCATCCCGGAAAAGTTCGCGCCCCTCGTCTTCGACGGCAAGCTGCATTTGGGTATGTCGCGTTTGGAGGTAGTCACGGCGCTGGGACCGCCGTCGAAGTCGGAAGCTGCTCAGATGGTGTATTCTCACGAAGGAAAGCTCGCAGACGGTTTCGATGAGACCGCATGGTTCATTCTCCGATTTCGTGAGGAAAAGCTCGTGTCCATGCGCGGCGGCAAGACCACGACGAATTGAAGTGGCTGCGAGCAGCGTTCAAGCCTCACAGCGTGATGCAAGCGAGTCACGCTCGCTCACAAAAGCTACTCGCTTGCGCCGTCCGCTACGGGGTCACTTGCGGGCGTTGGCCCGAGCGCCGCAGGCGGCGACGGGTAGCTCTGGCTGCCGGCGCGTGGATAGCGCTAAGGCGTGTCGAGCGTCGAGCGCGTCATGTTGTCGTACACGGTGAACGACCAGAAGTTCTCTTCCGGAATGTCCTTGGGCAATCACCTTGCAGGTTTTGGTGCCTTCCAATTAATTCCTCCCCGCATCGGTCATTGCCAGCAGATATTGCGGCCCGATGCCGGGCAGGCGCCTCGCTATCGCGGGCGTGATGCCGGTGACGCCGTAGAAGAAATGGTGCGCGCATCCAAGGTCCGGTAGCCGTAACGGGGAATGGCTTGCTCCCTCACGTGTGATCTCCGGATTCGCGTCTCGAACTCGTAGCCGCTCACGAACAGGAAGTTGAACCATGACGAGTTAGGAAAATAGAACCAGCTTGGGCCGCGTGGGACCATGAACAGGGCGCGCGAGGTCGCATTGGCGAGTGCGAGCGCCTCGGTCATGATCTTCTTTATGCTCGCGTCGGGCGCGAACGGCTTGCCCTTCACGATGCCGATGGCGGCGACCGGCCTCATCAGCTCCGCGTCGAGCTAGCAGGCCAATCGTTCTCTCATTTCAGGGTAGCTAGTTCGGCGGCGCTTTGGACCCGCCATCGTCCGGGAACGTATGCGATTGCTGCGCCCTTCCCAGTACTTCGCCCGCAGCCGACTTAACCGTCACCTCATATTGGTAAACACCGGGGTTGCAAGGCCCGAACGTGCGAAGAGCGCCAGCCGGAAGGATGCCATTCTTTGGCAGGGGAACTTCCTGGCCGCCGTATTCTTGGTCAGCTTGGGTCAGCTGCACGAGGATTGAAGCCGCTCCTTGCGGAACGTCCTTTAGTCGGATTTCTGGATTGTCGAAGAGGCTAATGCAGGGCCTTGAGTTGAGAAACGAGAAGCTCATTGTCATTCCTGCAGTAGCCTGCCGTGAGACCAGGCCGTGCTGGACCTGTTGTCGCGCGGCCGTTTGGGCCGCTGCCGACGTGGCCCAGATCAGGACCAAACTCGTGACTGAAATTGCTCTCATTGGCTTCGATAGCACAGGCCGAGAGATGAGTCTGATCTATTCTCGATCGGTCGCTCCCTTCCAGGGGTGCCGATGTTGGAGTGCCCGGTGAGGGTCACAAGCGGCGATCGATGTGGGCGCGGCCCCGCGTCTGGTTTGCCGCCGATAGCGGGCGCAACAATAGGGTCAGCATGTTTCGATTAAGGGCCAACAGGCGACATCGACTAAGATTGCGAGCTGATGTGCGCGCTCCCGTGACACTTAAAGGCCGCCTTATCAGCCTCTAGCAATTCGACGGCGCATCGGATCATCGCTAGGCTAAGCGCGTCCATTCCCGGTGATATCAACACGCGGAGCTGCTCAATCTTGTTGTCTATCTGGTCGCACTTGTCGCACATGTGCATCCCGCGGCTTGGAGGCGGGAGCAACAGCTCTCAGTCACCGATAGTAGCCCAGGGATCCGAAAAGGTGATTAAGCTTAAAGCCGCTCTTCCAGCGGCGTTCCTAGAAAGCCACATGGAAATCACGATCAGCCGCTAAACGTCGCGTCCAATGGCCTTCCATCTCGAGCAAAAACGTCGCCCGCTTAAATAAAGCGCAGGCGGCGGCTGACCAGCCCCGGGAAGGTGAGCAAAACCCCGGTGCTGACACAAATTGCACATCCCTAGCGTGAGGTCTGAGCAAAATCGCACACTAAAGCAGACCACGTGAGCCGTGAAGCGACCTTACTCGTTCTCGACTTCACAGGCAGTGTTCACACCGGAAGAATGAGACCCTGCTGCGCAGTCCCATGGCGCCGATCGTGCCGAAAGGACTGGCCGTTTGGACTATGGTGTATTCTATACCCTGATGTTGTACGAGGTGCCCTTCATTTCGTTTTCGGCGGGCGCAATTCGCTGTTGGTCCAGGCTTGAAACTCCGGGACCTGCATTGGATCAATGTCGTCGCACTTGATACACCAAAACTTACGACCGCCTGTCTTGACGATCACGAAGTGCATCGGCTTACCGCAGTTCGGGCAGATCGGGCGGAGAGAGTTTTTTGGCATGGCTACTCACGCTGAAAAGGCGCGAGTCTTCTGCTCACAGTCGTCGGATAGCTGCCGAAGATGGGCCGACGATAGAACCACGTTAGTTAACTATTGTGACCGCTGCATCAAAAAACGAATGACTACGTATAGTTAGGTAGCCACCCTGGTGCAACGGAGAGGTCATTTCCTTCGGTCGCCTCGACCCGAGCGGATCGCTTCGCGTCCTCGTCCGCCAATAGTCGCCGCCCGCAATCTCAGCCTAGATACTCTGATCTGATCGCGCAGCTGATTCAATCGTCCAACTGAGTTCTTAAGTTAGCCGCCGTCGCAGCGACGGCTGCAATTCGCACTTCGGTGAGGGCTGCAATGCGAGGTCGACGGCGGCTTAAATGCGCCGCTGAGAGAGCTCATTTGAGGATCTCGGGCTACTATAATGGGACTGAGGTCCGTTCTGGACGAGCGTCGTTTAAGTACGGCTACAACCCCGATGCTGTACCGGAGATTAGACCCGTCCACCTTGTCGGCCATTCCCTGCGCCTTCATCTCTCTGACAGCATTTCAGCTTGCCGGCCGAATGAAAGAGGCCGCCTGAGGTGGCCTAGCACTCGTCCTTGTCGCTGTGATGAAGATTAAAAGCTCTGTCGTACTTGTCTCGGGCTTCGGTACCAACGCTGTATCGGCCGGGCCACCATGAATGTGGTGGATTGTAGTTGTCGTTCTCAGCGTCTGCCCTGGCTTTCTCGCCTAGCTTCTCGGGCGTCCAAAGGGACATTGATTTATCTTTACCCCACATCTTGGTCCTCACTGACCATCCTCGACGATGACTTTGCTGCGGCCCATGGCGCCGGCAGCAATTTGAAACGAAGTGCCTATCGCCCAACAGCATGCCACCATAACGCTGAATCCATCCCGCATGATGTGGTCAAAGACAATGATGCCAACGGAGAGAAACACCGCTGTCGCGGCAAAGAAAGTTCCGGCTCCGCTAGCTATCGCCGCCGCGTCGGTGCCAAAGCTCCATTCTCCCGGTCTGGTGGCTTTTACTGTCTGCGCAAGACGGCTAGGCAGATCGATGCCCACGAAGAAGGCAAAGGCCCCGTAAAGCATCATCAACAAGACGATCCATTCGTTTCGAAAAAAATCATTTTCCATGCGCATCATTCCTACGGCCACGTACAGACCGCCCGCGGCCCCGACCATGGCAAGTCCGATTCTTTCAAGAATGTGCGCCAATTTGATCAGCACGGAGCGGGCGAGCCACGTCGCGGCGACGCGAGCGTACTTCGCCAACTTTCTCTCCCCAAACGACAAAGCGCTAACAACAACTGCAACGCTCATTCTCATGATATTCTCCTTTCTTACTTTCAAATTGGTCGCCCAACGCACGCAGGCACCACCGAGCGCATCGTGATGCGATTTGAAGTTCATGTTCAGGATGACGTGTGCCTACCGACGGCACTGGGCTGCCATTTGGTGGAAGCGGCGACTTCGGTGCGTCGCCGTTTTGGGGCAGCTCTCTCGGACAAACAATCCGCTCGGCCAAGCCAACAAGCTACGCCGTTTCCGTTCGAGCGCCTAATGAATAACTTCCGCATCGGGGCAAATTTCATTGCGATACCCATCGAGGTCGTATGCCAACTTGCAAGACGTCAGTTCGCGCCAACCTCTCGTCGATCAGTCTGAGGTCGGCATGATGCTCACGAGCCCAACAGCATGCGCCTTGGAGAGCCAGAGCCGATTGGAATCAGTAATGGGGGCTGCGAGGTCAGGGCTGGGTTTGGTCGATGACCCGAATAAAAGAAACAGATTGCTATTCGGGCACAAAGAGCGCACCGTTGCGAGTGTTCGATTGTGACGCTGGCGCGGAGCTGTACTCCAGCGGGACGAAGCGTAGAAAAAGAAAAATAGCTTCAGCACTCTCCACTCACTGTGGAGGCGAATTGAGTTTTCAATCGGAACGCATTTGCCCGAAGAGCTGAATGGCGTCGCTTGCACCCGGCGACATCGTCCCTGTGCTAGTGGTTACGGCGGCACCTCGCGGCCAATCTGCGAGAATGATCATGGTGATGACCCGATCGGGGAGCGAAACGGTAGTGTTCAAGCACTTCCGGATCGCAAGCGCTGAACGACTATTACCGGCCGGCTCATATGAGGTTATTACCGAAGAAGAGTCGACGGAAGGCTTGTCGTTTCCGTCCTTTCGGCCCGTCGCCACCATGATGAAGGTGCCTGCGCCGCCATCCCGCAGCCCTTCAGTCGAGATGGTGACGATCAGTTCGGTTGATCTTTCGGATGGCTGGGAGCCGATGCGATGGCGTGATGCGCCTGTCGACCTCGACAAGCATCGCGATAGCGCCGCGCCGAACACTGACTTTCGCCGAACCCCGGCGGAGATTGAACCCGGTGCCAAGGTGTTGCTCGGTCGGCTTCTGCACCTCGAACCTGAGTTGCTCGCGACACCTGCGAAGCCAAGGACGAGCGCGCTTCCGGAGCTGAAAGTGCCCGGCCGCGACCTACGGATCGATGTTTGCCGCGGCATCGCGCTCTGGTGCATCTTTCTGAACCATATCCCCAACAACATCGGAAGCTGGCTGACGCTGCGGAATTACGGCTTCAGCGATAGCGCGGAAGTGTTCATGTTCGCCTCGGGTGTGACCTGCGCGATCGCGTACGGCAAGGCGCACGAGCGCGGCGGATGGACGGGCGTGCTCGGCCGTACGCTGCAACGTAGCTGGGACATTTACGCCGCTTTTCTGCTGCTCATTCTTGCTTGCGCCGTGATGGTTTACCTCGCAGGCGGCGGCCGGCTTGCCGACGAGACCAACACGCGCATTCTCTTGGAACATCCGGGAGCGACGTTCGCGCAAGCGGCGATCCTGCAATACCGTCCTGTCAACACCGACGTCTTGCCTCTCTTCGTGATTTTCCATCTTTTGTTCGCGCCACTGCTGTGGCTGATGCTCCGAGTGCCGAACGTGGCACTCGGCGCCTCGCTCTTGCTTTATGCGTCGGTGCATCTTTTCGGCTGGACCGTTCCGGCGTGGCCGAACAACACTTGGTTCTTCAATCCGCTTGCTTGGCAGTTGCTGGTTGTGCTTGGTGCGTGGTGTGTCACGGAGGGCAAGAAGTTCTGGCCGCGGTTGAGCTCACGCTTGGCGCTTGGACTTGCCGTTTTCTATCTGGCTTTCAGCCTGACTATCGCATTGGGTTGGAGCATCAGGCCACCGGAGGTGCTTGTCCCACAGATCCTGGCGAAGTTGCCTTATCTGGAGGGCAAATCGGACCTCCATCCTTTGCGATTGCTGCATTTTATTGCCCTTGCGATGTTGGCGGTATGGCTCGTGCCTCGCAATTGGCGAGGGCTGTCGACGCCGGTGATGCGCGGGGCGATCCGCTGCGGCGAGAACCCCCTGGCAATCTATTGCCTCGGCGTTCTGCTCGCTCTTGCCAGCCACATAGCGCTGGTCAAAATCTCAGATGAGCTTGCAATGCAGATCGCACTTAGTTTCTTCGGCATCCTGGTGCTGATTACGGCCGCGACGATGCTCAGCTCGATTAGGAGCAAATCAAGGCAACGACAACCGCTCCTGACTTCCGACTTCATTGCAGAGGATGCACCCTGTAACGCATCTCCGGTCCGGCGACCAAACGGTTGATGTCGCGCGAGATGCAAAGTGGGATTGCTGCGGTGGAACCACTACCGTATCGTGGTGATCGAACCACTCCGCGAATCGGCTATCTTACGACGCGGATAGGCTGTTGAACGCCAAGTCCTCGTGGTGTTCATTTTCGATGAAAGCGATCGCTGCTCGCACGAAGCCAAGCGCGACGACTCTTCACCCAATCTCACCGCGCCTTGACGTCGTCGCCAAACCGCCGCGCTAGCGCCGTCAGCACCACGAAGGTCGCAACCCATGCCATCCGCGCGCCGTAGCGGTCGTGCGGCCCGGAGATGACGGCGCAGATGAAGGCGTTGCCGAGCAGCGCCAGCGTCACGGTCGCCGCGAGCAATGTCAGGTC
>NZ_JALBGZ010000280.1:0-7513 GCF_023006515.1 Bradyrhizobium sp. PRIMUS42 | reverse complement strand
CCCGCGCGCGGCGGGGCGTCGGCCGGCAGGCCGCCGGCCCATTGCGGGACGTAATCGCCCATGCCGGCGGAGAGTCTCTCGTTGACCGTCCCGCAGCCTGCAAGGTTGGAAGCGAGCAGGGCGACTGCGGCGATCGAAAGCGAACGGGGGCGCATGGACATCTTCTAGGTCGTGCCCGATCGGGCGTGGATGAGGGGCGCCGGATGGGCGTCAGCGGTGAACCATAGCTCTCAACATGTAAAATTGGCCTATTCGACGGTCGGAATGATTGTATACATAAAAGGTATTATAGTAGGAATAATTCGCTCTTGTGGCGTCCATTTTAGCTGATACGGTATACATTGCGTATTCGCAGCCATGCTCGTTCGGTGCGTGTGACGAGTGGGCTTCACGGCGGAGCAGGGAGATGTCCAGATTCTGCAAGTGAGAGGCGGAATCCTCCATCCACGGCCTCGTGCGGCCTTCATACAGTGCGCAATCAATGAGCCCTTGCCCAACCCGCCAGTGCCACGAGAGGCTTTTTTGTTGACAGAACCATTTTATTTGTACAACCGTACAAATCTCTCCCTCCGACGGATCACACGGCTTGCGCCGAATGGTCGCCCAACGTCCGATTGACAACGGGGTTGCAGAGGACGCCATGTGGCCGCACGGCATGGCTTGTCCGAGAGTGAAGCGCGGCAAGGACCGGGCACTCGGTCCGGCTCACAAGAAGTCAGGAATCAAGGGGAGGGACATCTGATGTTCGAACGCAAAATTCTTTCACGCGCGGCAGCAGCGGCTGCCATCGCGGGCCTCGCGGCGATCGTGCCTGCCAAGGCCGAGGACAGCGTCAAGGTCGGCCTGATCCTGCCGATGACCGGCGGCCAGGCCTCGACCGGCAAGCAGATCGAAAACGCGATCAAGCTCTACATGCAGCAGAAGGGCGACACCGTCGCCGGCAAGAAGATCGAGATCATCCTCAAGGACGACGCCGCGATCCCGGACAAGACCAAGACGGCCGCGCAGGAGCTGATCGTCAACGACAAGGTCAGCTTCATCGCCGGCTTCGGCGTGACGCCGGCCGCGCTCGCAGCCGCGCCGCTGGCGACGCAAGCCAAGATCCCGGAAGTCGTGATGGCGGCCGGCACCTCCATCATTACCGAGCGCTCGCCCTATATCGTGCGCACCAGCTTCACGCTGGCGCAGTCCTCGACCATCATCGGCGACTGGGCGGTCAAGAACGGCATCAAGAAGGTGGCGACACTGACCTCCGACTATGCGCCGGGCAATGACGCGCTGAACTTCTTCAAGCAGAACTTCACCGCCGGCGGGGGCGAGGTGGTCGAGGAAGTCAAGACGCCGCTCGCCAATCCCGACTTCGCGCCGTTCCTGCAGCGCATGAAGGACGCCAAGCCCGACGCGATCTTCGTGTTCGTGCCGGCCGGCCAGGGCGGCAACTTCATGAAGCAATATGCCGAGCGCGGCCTCGACAAGGCCGGCATCAAGGTGATCGGGCCGGGGGACGTCACCGACGACGACCTGCTCAACAACATGGGAGACGCCGTGCTCGGTACCGTCACCGCGCATCTCTACTCCGCGGCGCACCCCTCGCAAATGAACAAGGATTTCGTCGCGGCCTACAAGAAGGCGTTCGGCAACCGTCCGGGCTTCATGGCAGTGAGCGGGTATGACGGCATCCACCTCATCTACGAGGCGTTGAAGAAGACCAATGGCGACACCGACGGCACCAAGCTGGTGGAGGCCATGAAGGGCCAGAAGTGGGAGAGCCCGCGCGGCCCGATCTCGATCGACCCCGAGACCCGCGACATCGTGCAGAACATCTACATCCGCAAGGTCGAGAAGGTCGACGGCGAACTCTACAACGTCGAGTTCGCGACCTTCGAGGCCGTCAAGGATCTCGGCAAGACCAAGAAGTGACTCGCGAAAGCGCGTCATCCCTGGGGCTCGCATGAGCGCGAACCCGGGATCTCGCGTACCGCTCCAGCGTCATGCCCGGGCTTGACCCGGGCATCCACGCGGGAGCCCGGACAAGAACGTGGATGGCCGGGACAAGCCCGGCCATGACGCCCCAACCAAGCTGAGACGATGACCTCAATCCTCACCAACCTGTTCGATGGCGTTGCCTACGGCATGCTGCTGTTCGTGCTCGCCTGCGGGCTCGCGGTCACGCTCGGATTGATGAACTTCGTCAATCTCGCCCATGGCGCTTTCGCCATGGCCGGCGGCTATGTCTGCATGGTGCTGGTCAACCGGATGGGCTGGCCGTTCTTCGCAGCGCTGCCGCTCGCTTTCGTCTCCTCCGCCGCGATCGGCATCGTGCTCGAACGCACCCTCTACCGCCACCTCTATACGCGCAGCCATCTCGATCAGGTGCTGTTCACCATCGGCCTGACCTTCATGTCGGTCGCCGCGGTCGACTATATCCAGGGTTCCTCGCGGGTCTTCATCAATCTGCCCGCCGCGCTACAGGGGCAGTTCGACCTGTTCGGCGTCGGCATCGGCCGCTACCGGCTGATGATCATCGTGATTTGCGGCCTGCTCACCATCGCGCTTCAGATGGTGCTGGCCAAGACGCGCTTCGGCAGCCGTTTGCGCGCCGCCGTGGATGATCCCCGCGCCGCCAGCGGCCTCGGCATCAACGTGCCGCAGGTGTTCGCCTTCACCTTTGCCTTTGGTTGCGGACTCGCAGGTCTCGGCGGCGCGCTGAGCGCCGAGATCCTCGGCCTCGATCCGTACTTTCCGCTGAAGTTCATGATCTACTTCCTGATCGTGGTCACCGTCGGCGGTTCCTCCTCGATAACGGGCCCGTTCCTGGCCTCGCTCCTGCTCGGCATCGGTGACGTCGCCGGCAAATACTACGTGCCGAAGATGGGACCCTTCGTGATCTACACCATGATGATCGTGATCCTGATCTGGCGTCCGAACGGCCTGTTCGGCCGCACGGCTGCGCGTTGAGTTCGCCGATGAGCGCTGCTTCCGACGTCGGTCATCACGCCCAGCGCCAAGCGCGCTGGCACTACGGCGAAATCGCCTTCTGGCTGATCGTGCTGGCCTGCGGCTTCGCCTTTCCCACGCGCTATCTGATCATGACCGACATCCTGCGGCTGGCGCTGTTTACGATGTCGCTGGATCTCATCCTCGGCTATGCCGGCATCGTCTCGCTCGGTCATGCCGCTTTCTTCGGCGTCGGCGCCTATGCCGCGGGGCTTCTCGCGCTGCACGGGATCGTCAAGGAGCCGGTCCTGGCGCTGATCGTCGCCGGCCTTGCTGCGATGGTGCTCGGCTTCGCCACCAGCTTCCTGGTGATCCGCGGCGTCGATCTGACGCGCTTGATGGTGACGCTCGGCATCGCCCTGCTGCTGGAAGCGCTCGCCGAACGCTTCTCCAACATCACCGGTGGCACCGACGGCTTGCAGGGCATCGAGATGCAGCCGATCTTCGGCGAAATCCCGTTCGACATGTTCGGCAAGGCCGGCTTCTTCTATTCGCTGGCCGTGCTGTTCCTCCTCTTCTTGTTCGCCCGCCGCGTCGTGCACTCTCCGTTCGGCCTGTCGCTGCGCGCGATCAAGAACAATCCGCTGCGCGCCGCCGCGATCGGCATCCCCGTTAACCGCCGCCTGATCGCGATCTACACGCTCGCGGCGTTTTACGCCGGAGTCGCAGGCGCGCTGTTCACCCAGACCACGGCAATCGCATCGCTCGACGTGTTTGCCTTCGAACGCTCCGCGGATCTGATGCTGGTACTCGTCATCGGTGGCACCGGCTATCTCTATGGCGGACTGATCGGTGCGGTGATCTTCCGCATGCTCCAGGAGGTGTTCTCCACCATCACCCCGCAGTACTGGCAGTTCTGGATCGGCCTCGTGCTGGTCGTGATCGTGCTGATTGGCCGTCAGCGCCTGCACCGCTGGGTGCTCTACGTGCCCAACCTGGTCATCAAACAAATCGCCGGGCGCAAGACCGTCGTCGCCGTTCCGGAGAGCGACGCATGACCATCGTGCTCGAAACCCAAAATCTCGAGAAACAGTTTGGCGGCCTGCGCGTCACCCGCGATCTGTCCTTGAAGATCGAGCAGGGCGCCCGCCACGCGCTGATCGGCCCGAACGGCGCCGGCAAGACCACGGTCATCAACCAGCTCACCGGTGTGCTGAAGCCGAACTCGGGCCGCATCCTGCTCGAGGGACAGGACATCACCGATCTGCCCGTGCACAAGCGGGTGCTGCGGGGGCTGTCGCGCACTTTCCAGATCAACCAGCTCTATCCCGATCTCACGCCGCTCGAGACCATCGGCCTTGCCGTGTCCGAGCGCCTCGGCCATGGCGGCGACTGGTGGCGGCGGATGGGCACGCGCAGCGACGTCAACGGCGAGATCGCCGATCTGCTCTCGCGCTTCCATCTGCTCGACGTCATGAACGAGCAGACCGTGACGCTGCCCTACGGCAAGCAGCGCCTGCTCGAGATCGCGGTCGCGATCGCGGCCAAGCCGCGCGTGCTCCTGCTGGATGAGCCCGCCGCCGGCGTACCCGAGAGCGAGCGCCACGACATCCTCGCCGTCGTAGGCAGCCTGCCGCGCGATGTCACGGTGCTCCTGATCGAGCACGACATGGATCTCGTGTTCTCCTTCGCCGACCGCATTTCGGTGCTGGTCTCCGGCGCGCTGCTCACTGAGGGGCCGCCCGAGCAGGTCGCACGAGATCCGCAGGTCAAGGCGGTCTATCTCGGCGAGGAGGCGGTCAATGTCTGAGCTGCTCGCGATCGAGGCGTTGCGCGCCGGCTATGGCGAGGCCGTGGTGCTGCCGAAGATGAGTTTGCGCCTCGCCGAGGGGCAGGTGCTGGCGCTGCTGGGCCGCAACGGCACCGGCAAGACCACGCTGATCAATTCCATCGTCGGCGTCACCCGCCGCTTCGCAGGCACCGTCGCACTCGCCGGCACGGATGTCACTTCGCTTCGGCCCGACCAGCGGGCACGTGCCGGCATTGGCTGGGTGCCGCAGGAGCGCAACATTTTCCGCTCGCTTACGGTCGAAGAAAACATGACCGCGGTGGCGCAGCCCGGTCCCTGGACGGTCGAGAAGGTCTACGAGATGTTCCCGCGACTGAAGGAGCGGCGGAGCAGTTTCGGCAATCAGCTCTCCGGCGGCGAGCAGCAGATGCTGGCCATCGGCCGCGCGCTCACCCTCAACCCGAAAGTGCTGCTGCTGGACGAGCCGACCGAGGGCCTCGCCCCCATCATCGTCGAGGAGCTGCTCAAGGCGATCGGCACCATCACCCGGGCGGGCGGCATCTGCTCGATCATCGTCGAGCAGAATGCCCAAAAGATTCTGGGGCTCGCCGACCGCGTTGTGATATTGGAGCGCGGAACGATCGTCCACGATGCCCCGAGCGCCGCACTGAAAGCTGACCCCTCGGTCCTGGAACGCCATCTCGGCGTCGCCGGGGCGGCGGCCCACTAATTTGTCCGACGCGTTTTCTTCACGCGAACCGGTATCCACGTCGCTTGAAAACGCTATAGAAAAATATCCAGGGAGTAAGACATGCAGCGAACCAGAGCCCCCTTCCGTGCCGACGAGGTCGGCAGCCTCCTGCGTCCGGCCAAGATCAAGGAAGCCCGCAGCCGTCTGGAGAAGGGCGAGATCTCGGCCGACGATCTGCGCAAGGTCGAGGACATGGAGATCGAGAAGGTCGTGCACAAGCAGGCCTCGGTCGGCCTGAAGCTTGCGACCGACGGCGAATTCCGCCGCTCCTGGTGGCATTTCGACTTCCTGGCCAAGCTCACCGGCTGCGAGCTGTTTCATCCCGACGCCGGCATCCAGTTCGCGGGCGTGCAGACCCGGCACGACGCGGTGCGGGTGATCGACAAGCTCGACTTTCCCGACGACCACCCGATGCTGGACCATTTCCGTTTCCTGAAGAAGATCGCCGACCAGGCCCATGTCACCGCCAAGATGACGATTCCGTCGCCCGCGGTGCTGCACTTCCGCGGCGGCCGCAAGTCGATCTCCAAGGACATCTATCCCGATCTCGAGGCCTTCTACGAAGACCTCGGCAAGACCTATCGGAAGGCCGTGAAGGCCTTCTACGACGCTGGCTGCCGCTATCTCCAGTTCGACGACACCGTGTGGGCCTATCTCTGTTCGCAGGAAGAATTGCAGAAGGCGCGCGAGCGCGGCGACAATCCGGACGGCCTCCAGCAGATCTATGCGCGCATCATCAACTACGCGCTGGCCGAAAAGCCCGCCGACATGGTGGTGACGACGCATGTCTGCCGCGGCAATTTCCGCTCGACCTGGATTTCGTCGGGCGGCTATGAGCCCGTTGCCGAAACCATGCTCGCCGGCACCAATTACGACGGCTACTTCCTCGAATACGACAGCGACCGTGCCGGCGGCTTCGAGCCACTGCGCTTCTTGCCCAAGGGCAACAAGGTCGTCGTGGTCGGCGTCATCACGTCGAAGTTCGGTGAGCTCGAGAAGAAGGACGACATCAAGCGCCGCCTGGAAGAGGCCTCCAAGTTCGCGCCGCTGGAGCAACTCGCACTCTCCCCGCAATGCGGATTTGCTTCGACGGAAGAGGGCAACATCCTTTCCGAGGAAGAGCAGTGGGCCAAGCTCGGCCTCGCGGTCGAGATCGCGAAGGAAGTGTGGGGGAACTAAGCCTCGCCACCGGCCTCGCTCATGTCCCGGACGCGCTGCAACGCTCTTGCGTTGCTGCGCAGAGCCGGGACCCATGCTGCTAGACTTGCTCTTCGGAGATATTGACCCCGGCTCTGCAGCGCACCGCTGAAGAGGCGCTGCACTGCGTCCGGGGCACGGGAGCATCATTTCTCCGCAAGATAGCCCCGCTCGACCACCCACCTGCTCATTCTTCGTGGCCGACACCACCTCAGCCCGCACCGGCGTCATCATCTGCTGAACCTCCCGACCTGGCGCGCCGCATGGCGCGGAGAGTTCGCGCCTCCGTCGTCGAGCACAACCTGGTCGTGGCGCAACCTGGGCGGGCGCAGTCGCGTCGGCAAAGCGGATAGGGACCACGCGCGACGGGCCCCGATCCGCTATTCCCTGAGTGGGCAGAATTTGCTAGGACGCAGGTCCCAATCTTCCTGCCCACCGCGTCCCACTCCATGAAGAACGACGAAATCCTGAGCCAGATCACGGAGTTCTGCCGCAAGGCGGACATGGCGGAATCGACGTTCGGCCGGCGCGCGGTGAACGATGGGAAGCTGGTGCAGCGTCTGCGCGAGGGAAAGCGCATCACCATCGATACGCTGGAGCGGATCCAGGCCTATATGGCGGCATCGATGGCTGGCGGCGTGCCGCCGCCGCGGGGGCTTCAGGTGCCGCCCGAAAAGCGCGACCCGCGCGGCAATTTCCGCTTCTTCGAGAACCGCCAGAAATACCTGCTGTTCGTCCATACCTGCAGCGAGAAGCGGGTGGTCGCCGACAGGGTCGCGCTGGAGCTTGCCTCGATCCATCCGCGCCCGCCGGCGCTGCGCATGTTCGACGCCGGCGTC